>NZ_JARJBC010000011.1:0-247933 GCF_029269905.1 Streptomyces silvisoli
GGGGCTCCGGGCGGCCAAGTCCCTTGAGCCTTGCCAACGGCGCCCACATGACAGCCATACCCAGAGCCCCTGGGCCCTCCGATCTTACGAATGACCAGATCAGACCCATGCCTTGAAAGGTAGGACCACTACATGATCGGACCGAACAACAGCGCAACGGCCGAGCTGCGCGCGAAGTTCGCTGCCGCCCTTGGCGAGGGGCACCAAAGCGAATGGCTGGCCGCCTTCGCCACCGTGCCACGGCACCTCTTCACCCCCACCTTCTACCGGCAGGACGATCAAGGCCGGTGGCAGGGGGTCTCCGAGGGAGATACGGGCTACCTGGAGACCGTGTACTCGGACACGGCGCTGACGACGCAACTGGACGAGCGCGGCATCCCCACCTCGTCTTCGAGCGAGCCCCAACTGATGCTGACCATGCTCAACGCACTGGACACAGAAGTCGGCCACACCGTGTACGAGCTGGGCACCGGTACCGGGTACAACGCGGCATTGCTCGCGTCGCGCCTGGGCAGCGACAACGTGGTCAGCGTGGACGTTGACCCGGACTTGGTACACCTCGCCCGCGAGCGCCTGGCCAAGAGCCAGTACCGCCCCCTCGTCTTCGCCGGGGATGGAGCGGAGGGTTACCCGGCACGAGCGCCGTATGACCGCATCATCGCCACGGCTGGGCTCCGCTGCATCCCGCCCGCGCTGCTAGAGCAGGCACGCGAGGGCTCGGTCATCGTCGCCCCGATCGGCTTCGGGGTCGCGCGAGTAACCGTCTCGAACAACGGCGAGGCGACCGGACGGTTCATCTCGACGCCCGCGCACTTCGTGCCGCGCCGCACCCCCAGCAAGGCTCCAGACTTCGCGGGCCTAGAAAGCCAACCCGCCGAGGAGACGACGGTCCCCGCGAAGGACGTACTCAACCGGCTCAAGTTCCCGATGTCTCTCGCGCTTCCCGGCTACAACTCGTGCTCCTGGCGGGACGACGACGGCAACCTGACCAGCGTCGGACTGTGGACGGAGGACGGCTCCACTGCCAGCGCCCACGTCGAGGGGAAGGTCCGGCAAATCGGCCCCCAGAGGCTCTGGGACACGGTTGAGGAACTGGCCTTGATCTTCCCGGCTGGTGCTCCTGCCCGAGAAGACTTCGGGCTAACGATCACTCCGGGCAGTCAGCGGGTCTGGTACCACGAGCCGAACGGCCCTTCCTGGCCACTGCCCACCGAGTGAATGAATGACTCCCCCGGTCGGGCTGAACGTAGATCGCCCTACCAGGAACGGCGAGGGGTCCCGGCTGTCCGTCCCTTCCCTGTGGGACCGCCGGGACCTCCTGCTGTCTGCACGCGCTACAAGCTCCCTGGGCGCACATGGGCCGTCGTGGGCTCCGAGCGCCCTGCTACGGCGTCACACCCACTCGACCTCGCTATAGATGCCGGGGCGCTCCCCGAGGTCTGGGAGAGGTGTCCTAGGGGCCGCCACGCGCTTCGACTCCCGCGCGCGCACCCCCAGGTTCGCCAAGATCTCGGCTGCCTCAGCCTCCGATAGATCTGCGAGCGCATCTGTGACGCGTTTCATAGCGTCACTCATGAAGTCGCGTCACCGCTGGTCGCGGCGTTCTTCACGGTCAGCGGCAGCAGCTTCCTGCCCGTGGGGCCGATCTGGATGTGGGTGTCCATCTGCGGGCACACGCCGCAGTCGAAGCACGGGGTCCAGCGGCAGTCCTCGACCTCGGTCTCGTCGAGGGCGTCCTGCCAGTCCTCCCACAGCCAGTCCTTGTCCAGGCCGGAGTCGAGGTGGTCCCAGGGCAGGACCTCCTCGTAGCCGCGCTCGCGGGTGGTGTACCAGTCGACGTCCACGCCGTACTCCGGCAGCGCCTTCTCGGCGCACTCCATCCAGCGGTCGTAGCTGAAGTACTCGCGCCAGCCGTCGAACCGGCCGCCGTCCTCGTACACCGCGCGGATGACCGCGCCGATCCGGCGGTCGCCGCGGGAGAGCAGGCCCTCCACGATGCCGGGCTTGCCGTCGTGGTAGCGGAAGCCGATCGAGCGGCCGTACTTCTTGTCGCCGCGGATCTTGTCGCGCAGCTTCTCCAGTCGGGCGTCGGTCTCCTCGGCGGACAGCTGGGGCGCCCACTGGAAGGGGGTGTGCGGCTTGGGCACGAAGCCGCCGATGGACACCGTGCAGCGGATGTCGTTGGACCCGGACACCTCACGGCCCTTGGCGATCACCTTGGTCGCCATGTCCGCGATCTGCAGCACGTCCTCGTCGGTCTCGGTCGGCAGGCCGCACATGAAGTACAGCTTCACCTGCCGCCAGCCGTTGCCGTACGCGGTGGCGACGGTACGGATCAGGTCCTCTTCGGAGACCATCTTGTTGATGACCTTGCGGATCCGCTCCGAGCCGCCCTCGGGAGCGAAGGTCAGACCGGACCGGCGGCCGTTCCTGGTCAGCTCGTTGGCCAGGTCGATGTTGAAGGCGTCCACCCGGGTGGACGGCAGCGACAGGCCGATCTTGTCGTCCTCGTAGCGGTCGGCGAGGCCCTTGGCCACCTCGCCGATCTCGCTGTGGTCGGCGGAGGACAGCGACAGCAGGCCGACCTCCTCGAAGCCGGTGGCCTTCAGGCCCTTGTCGACCATCTCGCCGATGCCGGTGATGCTGCGCTCACGCACCGGACGGGTGATCATCCCAGCCTGGCAGAAGCGGCAGCCGCGGGTGCAGCCGCGGAAGATCTCCACCGACATCCGCTCGTGGACCGTCTCGGCCAGCGGGACCAGCGGCTGCTTGGGGTACGGCCACTCGTCGAGGTCCATCACGGTGTGCTTGGAGACCCGCCAGGGCACGCCGGAGGCGTTCGGCACGACACGGGCGATCCGGCCGTCCGGCAGGTACTCCACGTCGTAGAACTTCGGTACGTACACCCCGCCGGTCTTGGCCAGCCGCAGCAGCAGCTCGTCACGCCCGCCCGGGCGGCCCTCGGCCTTCCAGGCCCGGATGACGTCGGTCATCTCCAGCACGGCCTGCTCGCCGTCGCCGATGACGGCGGCGTCGATGAAGTCGGCGATCGGCTCGGGATTGAAGGCCGCGTGGCCGCCCGCGAGCACGATCGGGTCGTCCAGGGTGCGGTCCTTGGCCTCCAGCGGGATGCCGGACAGGTCGAGCGCCGTGAGCAGGTTGGTGTAGCCCAGCTCGGTGGAGAAGGACACCCCGAGCACGTCGAAGGCCCGCACCGGGCGGTGCGCGTCCACGGTGAACTGCGGAACGCCGTGCTCGCGCATCAGAGCCTCAAGGTCCGGCCAGACGCTGTAGGTGCGCTCGGCCAGCACGCCCTCGCGCTCGTTGAGCACCTCGTAGAGGATCATGACGCCCTGGTTGGGCAGCCCCACCTCATACGCGTCGGGGTACATCAGTGACCAGCGCACATCACAGGCGTCCCAGTCCTTGACGGTGGAGTTGAGCTCTCCGCCGACGTACTGGATGGGCTTCTGGACATGTGGGAGAAGCGCTTCCAGGCGCGGGAAGACCGACTCGACAGGCATCTTGGGGTCTCTCGACTGTCTCTCGTGAGCTGGCAGGGGTGACCATCCAGCGTAACCGAGTCCCGCCCACGCCTCAGCCCGCGAGCGGGCCCCGGTCCGTTTCGCCCCATGCCTTGGGCAGGGCGGCCTCCACCGCACCGGCGCGTTCCCGCTCCATCTGGTGCAGCGCCCCGTACGGGAAGGTGTCCTCGCCGGCGCGGCGGGCCGTGTCGGCGAGCCGCCGGATCGCCGCCCGGCACATCACGCTGTCCTGGTGCTCGCCGAGCAGTTTCTGCAGTGCGGCGAGCCGGGCGCGGTGCCGCTCGGCTGGCTTGCCGAGAACGGGTCGGGCGGACTCGGCCGCGTATCTGGCCCGCTTGGCCGCCTTGCGGGCCTCGTGCAGGGCGAGGTCGCGGCCGGTGCCGGGGGGCAGCGCCAGCGACTCGGCCACCCGGCGAGCCAGGCGACGGTGGTCGCGGCGCACCGCCCGGCGCACCGCCTCCTCAGCTGGGCGCTGGGCGGGGTCGCGCAGTGGCGGGGCGGCCAGCAGCGCGTCGAGGCGGTCGAGCAGGGCGAAGTAACGCTCCTCGCACAGTTGCCGCAGCAGTTGGCGGCGGGCGCTGCTACGGGCGGCGGCCTGCGGGCCGCGGATCCGGTCGCACAGCTGCTCGGTGCGCAGGTCGGGGTCCAGCTCCGCGCCGCGTTCGGCCAGCCGCTCGGCGAGCACCTCGCGGTCCCGTTCCAGGCCGAGGACTTCGGCCAGCCACTTCAGCTCGTCGCCGATGGGGTCGGTGACGGCGCGGTCGAGTTCCCGGCCGTAGGTCTTGAAGGCGCTGCGCAGACGGCGGGTGGCGACCCGCATCTGGTGCACGGCGTCGGGCTCGTCGCGGCGCACCGCCGGGTCGTACGCCGCGATCGCCCGTACCTGCTCGTGGAGGTAGGTCAGGGCGGCGTCGCCCGCGGTGGAGATGGTGTCGGGCGGGGCCGGTGGGGCGGGTGGGACGCGGTCGCCGAGGGCGTGCAGCAGTTTCGAGGGGTGGGCGGAGCGGCGGTAGCCCGCGGCGGTCAGCCGTTCCTCCACGGCGTCGAGCAACTTCGGCTTCCCGCCGAGGAGTTCCACCTCGGTCTCCGTCCAGGACAGCGGGTCGCGCTCGTCGGGGTACTCGGCGGTGACGTGGTCATGGGCGATCTCGGCGAGCGGGGTGCCGTCGGCGTCCAGCAGTTGGCAGCGTTCGCGGTGGTTGCGCAGCCGTACGACGGGGACGAGCGGGCGGCCCCGGGTGTACACGAGGACCTCGGTGAGCAGGGCCGGGGGCACGGTGCGGCGGCCCCGGCCGAGCGGGGCGTGCACCTCGGTACGGGTGTCGGCCTGGGCGGTGGGGAGCTTGAGGTGCCATCCGGCGTCGTCGCCGCCGGTTCTACGGCGCAGGGTGATGCGGCGGGCGGCGAGCGCCAGGTCGGGGGTGTCAAAGTAGACGGCGTCGAGCTCGGCCGGGTTCAGCAGGCGCACCGAGGCGACGGCGGGCAACCCCGACAGGTCGGGCTCGGCGGCCCCGTCCCCGGCCTCGTACGTGCGCTCGGTCTCCCGCAGACGCTTCCCCATGCCTGGACGGTAGTTGCCCTCGCCGTCCCCGGCAATGGCGTCGGGAACGGCTCGGGCCGGTTCGCGCGGTGGTGGCGGCGTGTTCGGCACCGCCCGGACCGCGCTGCGGGGGCTCCCCGCCACCGCGGCGGGAAGGACGTCTCCGCTAAGCCGAGACGGGGCGCTGCATCCGTACCGACTGGAGCAGGCCGACGCCGATCCACACCGCGAACATCGATGATCCGCCGTACGAGACGAACGGCAGCGGGATTCCCGCCACGGGCATGATGCCCAGCGTCATCCCGATGTTCTCGAACGACTGGAAGGCGAACCAGGCCACTATCCCGGCCGCGATGATCGTGCCGTACAGGTCCGTGGCCTGCCGGGAGATCCGGCAGGCCCGCCACAGGATGATGCCGACCAGCAGGATGATCAGTCCCGCGCCGACGAAGCCCAACTCCTCCCCCGCCACGGTGAACACGAAGTCGGTCTGCTGCTCGGGGACGAACTGACCGGTGGTCTGCGTGCCGTGGAAGAGACCCTTGCCCAGCAGTCCGCCGGAGCCGATCGCGATGCGCGCCTGCGCGGTGTTGTAGCCGACGCCCGACGGGTCCAGGGCCGGGTTGGCGAAGGCCGCGAAGCGGTCGATCTGGTACTTGCTGAGCAGATGGAGCTGCCAGACCGCCACCGCTCCCGCCGCGCCGACGGCCAGCAGCCCGAAGACCCAGCGGTTGGACGCGCCGGAGGCGAGCAGCACGCCCAGTACCGTCACCACGATGACCATGGTCGAGCCGAGGTCCGGCATCAGCAGGATGACGCACATCGGCACGACGGCCAGGCCGAGGGCCTGGAGCACCGTGCGGCTGTCGGGGTGCAGCTGGTCGCCCGCGTCCACCCGTGCGGACAGGATCATCGCCATGCCCAGCACGATGGTGATCTTGGCGAACTCCGAGGGCTGCAAGGAGAATCCGCCGCCGATGACGATCCACGAGTGCGCGCCGTTGACCGTGGAGCCGAGCGGTGACAGCACCGCGAGCAGCAGCAGGATCGACACGGCGTAGAAGATCGGGATGATCCCGCGCACCCTGCGGTGGCCGACCACGACGGTGCCGATCGCGAGCGCGATCCCTATGGCCAGGTTCATCAGATGGCGGATCAGGAAGTACTGCGGATCGCCGTGGTTGATGGAGGTACGGCCGCGCGTCGCCGACCAGACGAGCAGCGAGCCGACCGCGGACAGCGCTATGGCGGCTGCGACCAGTATCCAGTCCATCCGCCGCACCACCGAGTCCCGGGCCAACAGCTTGCCCAGCGTGGAGCGCTCCGGGGTGAACCGGCGGATCGAGTAGCCGCTGAAGCTGCTGCTCGTCATGCGAGGTACCTCCGCCCGAGCAGCAGCTTCTCGTTGCGCTCCGGGGCCAGCGCGTCCAGCGTGGCCGGCTGGCCGGGGACGCTGGAGTCGTTGCCCGGGTAGGCGAACTGGGTCGGGTCGGGGGTGGTCAGGGCGGCCTGCTGGACCAGTCCGTCCGGGCCGAACTTCGGCAGGCTCTGCTGCGGGGTGGGCAGCAAACCCTTCTTGGGGTCGATCGACCCGTCCGGCTGGACGCCGTACAGCGCCGAGTAGATGTTGCGCACCGCCTGACCGGAACCACCGGAACCGGTACCACCCTGGGAGATGGTCATCACGATCGCGTAGTCCTTGCTGTACGTCGCGAACCACGAGGTGGTCTGCTTGCCGTAGACCTCCGCGGTACCGGTCTTGGCGTGCAGGGTGATCTTGTCCTGCGGCCAGCCGCCGAACTTCCAGGCTGCGGTACCGCTGGTGATCACCCCGGCCAGCGCGTCGTCGATGTAGTGGATGGTCTGCGGCGAGTCGGGCAGCTTGCCGACCGACTTCGGGTCGATCTGCTGGATGTGCTTGCCGTCCGGGCTGACGACGGCCTTGCCGATGGTCGGCTGGTAGAGGGTGCCGCCGTTGGCGATGGCGGAGTAGATCTTGGCCATCTGGATCGGGGTGACGAGCGTGTCGCCCTGGCCGATCGCGTAGTTGACGGAGTCACCGGCGCGCATCCGGTTGCCGTCGACGCAGTCCTCGCGGGCGATGTCGGTGGCGTAGTCGTGCTTGCCGGACGCGGCCTGGGCGCACCAGGACTTCTTCATCGCGTCGTACTCCGCCTGCTTCCACTGGCGGTCCGGAACGCGACCGGGGACCTCGCCCGGCAGGTCGATGCCGGTCTTGGCGCCGAGCCCGAACTGGTGGGCCGTCTTGTAGAACCAGTCCTTCGGGTTCTTGGGGTTGTTGCCGCCGTCCTTGAGCCACTGGTCGTAGGAGAGCCCGTAGAAGACGGTGTCGCAGGAGATCTCCAGGGCGTGGGCCAGGCTGATGTCGCCCGCCTGCTCGCCCTCGAAGTTCTTGAACAGCTGGCCGCCGATGGACATGCTCGACGGGCAGGAGTAGTGACCGTTGATGTCGTACCCGGCGTTGACCGCCGCCGAGGTGGAGATGACCTTGAAGGTCGAACCCGGCGCCGACTGTCCCTGTGTGGCCCTGTTGAGCAGCGGGTAGTCGGAGTCCTTGCCGGTGAGCGCGGCGTAGTCCTTGGCGGAGATGCCGCCCACCCACTCGTTGGGGTCGTACGTGGGCGCGCTGGCCATCGCGATGACCTGGCCGGTGTGTACGTCCATCACCACGGCGGCGCCGGAGTCGGCCTTGTAGTTCTCGTGGGTGACGGTGTCGTAGGTGTTGCGGGCGTCCTGCATCGCGGCGGCGAGCTGCTTCTCGGTGATCGCCTGGACCCGGGAGTCGATGCTGGTCACTATCGAGTCGCCGGGCTGCGGCGGGGTGTCGCCCGCGTTGCCGATGACCCGGCCGCGGTTGTCCACCTCGTACCGGGTGACACCGGCCTTGCCGCGCAGTTCGCTGTCGTAGGTGTGCTCAAGCCCTGAGCGGCCCACCTGGTCGGAGCGCTGCAGGGTGGGCTGCCCGTTCTTCATCGACGCCTGGATCTCGTCGTCGGTGACCGGCGAGAGGTAGCCCAGTACCTGGGCGGTGTTGGAGCCGTCCGGGCCCGGGTAGCGGCGTACCGCGGTGGGCTGCGCGGCGATGCCGGGGAAGTCCTCGCGGCGCTCCATGATCTGCAGCGCCTGCTGGGTGGTGGCCGTGTCGGTGATCGGGATCGGCTGGTAGGGCGAGCCGTTCCAGCACGGCCGCGGGGTCTTGGCGTCGCAGAGCCGGACCTTGTCGGCGACGTCCTGGTACTTCATGCCGAGCACGCCCGCGAGCCGGGTGAGCACGGCCTTGCCGCCGTCCTTCATCTTCATGATGTCGGTACGGCTGACGGTGACGACCAGTCGGGTCTGGTTGTCGGCCAGCGGGACGCCGCGCGCGTCGAGGATCTGGCCGCGTACCGCCGGGTCGACGACTTCCTGGATGTGGTTGCTGTCGGCTTCCTGGGTGTACTGCTGGCCGTTGCGGATCTGGAGGTACCACAGCCGTCCGCCGAGGGTGAGCAGCAGTGAGACGACCAGGATCTGCAGGATGATCAGCCGGATGGTGACGCGCTGGGTGCGGCCGGTCTCGGGGATATTGCTCATCGGCGCGCGGCGCCTCCTTCGAGGACGATGGCGGGCGACGGGAAAACGGCGCAGCGGCCCGCGGGGCCCCGGTTGAGGGTGGTGGCGGGCGGCGGGAAAACGGCGCAGCGGCCCGCAGGGCCCCGGTTGAGGGTGGTGGCGGGCGGCGGGAAAACGGCGCAGCGGCCCGCAGGGCCCCGGTTGAGGGTGGTGGCGGGCGGCGGGAGGGAAGTCACAGCTTCCGGCCTCCCTTCAGCAGGCCGCCGCGCTGGCCGCCGAGGCCCGGGCGGGACAGTCGGCCGCCCCGGCCCGGGCGGAAGTTCCGCGGGGTTCCGGGTGTGAGCCAGCGGTACGGGCCGATGCCGGGGCCGCCGGAAGTGTCCCCGGCGACCGGATCGTTCTCCACCCGCCGGGCCAGGGCCATGATCCAGGGCACGGTGAACGGCGCGAGCAGCAGGTCGTAGACCGTGGCGGTGAACAGCAGCTTGACCATGCCGACATGGCGCGCCGCGGTGTCGCCGACCAGCGCGCCCACCCCGGCGTACAGCAGTGTGGAGCCGATCGCCGCGGCGCCGACCACCACCATTGGCATGACCGCGGACCGCAGTTGGCCGCTATCGGGCTTGGCGAGCCCGGCGAGGTAGCCGATGACGCACAGCACCAGGGCGTACCGCCCGGCGGCGTGGTCGGCGGGCGGGGCCAGGTCGGAGAGCAGTCCCGCGCCGAAGCCGACCAGACAGCCGCCGACATGGCCGTAGGTGAGGGCCAGGCCGAGGACGACGAGCAGCATCAGGTCGGGTACCGCGCCCGGCAGATGGAGCCGGGCGAGCACGCTGACCTGGAAGACGAGGGTGACCACCACCAGGACGGCGGTGAGCAGGATCCGGTTGATGCGCATCGGTCAGCTCGCAGACGGGGACGGGGACGGTGACCCGGCGGAAGACGGTGAACCGGAGGACGAGGGCGACGCGGATCCGGAGGCGCTCGGGGACACGGTGACGGTGACCGTCGGGGTGGGCACCGCCTTCGGGGCGGGCGGCAGCACGGTGTCGCGCGGGTCCCGACGCGGCGGCACCACCACGACGCCCACGATGTCCAGCCTGCTGAAGGCGACGAACGGCTGGACCTCGACGGCCCTGGTCAGTCCGCCCGCGCCCGGGTCGAGCGCGACGACCTGGCCGAGCGGCACGCCCGGCACGAACGGCTTGTCGCCCTGCGAGCCGAAGGTGACCATGCGGTCGCCCGGCTTCACATTGGCCTTGCCGTCGAGCAGTTGGACGCGCATCGGGCGGTCGCCCTGGCCGGTGCTGAAGCCGAGTTCCATCGACTTCTCCATCCGGGCGCCGACCGTGAAGTCGGGGTCGATGGCGAGCAGCACGGTGGAGGTGGACGGAGCCACTGTGGTGACCCGGCCGACCAGGCCGTCGCCGTTGATGACGGTCTGGTCGCGCTGGATGCCGTCGTTGCTTCCAGCGTCGATGGTGACCGTCCAGGAGAAGCCCTGGGTGGCTCCTATGGCGACGACCTGGGCGGCCTTGATGCCGTACTGGCCCGCTCCGGCGGTCTTGAGCAGCTTGTCGAGTTCGGCGGCGCGGTTGCGGGTGATGTCGCTGCTGCCGAGCTTCTGCTTCAGCTCCTCGTTCTCCTGCTGGAGTTGGGCGATCCTGTCGTGCCGGGCGCCGGAGTCCCGTACCGCCTCTATGGCGTTGCCGACCGGATTGACGGCGGAGGCGACCCCGTTCTCCACCGGGCCGAAGACAGAGGCGGCGGCGGACCGCACACCATCCAGCGGAGACTGGTCGCCGCCGCGGATGTCCACGGTGATCAGCGCGAACGCGATGGCGACCAGTAGGACCAAGAGCAACCTGCTCTCTCGTGTGTCCCTCACGTGCGGCGGCCGTGCCTTCCTCGTGGGACCGGTCGGCTACGGGCTTCGACCGGTCAGCGATGTGGTACCTGGCGAACCTGGGGTCTGTCCTTGTCGTGCTGCCGAACGGTCCGTGCCGAGGAACCGTCGGTTGGGAAACGATCCGCCGCCGGGCCGGGCAGTCACCCGTACGGCGGATCGCCCCTGCGCTAGCGGCGGGGCTGGGCGTCCAGCACCTGCTGGAGCGCCTCGAACTCCTCGACGCACTTGCCGGAACCGAGGGCGACCGAGTCCAGCGGGTCCTCGGCGATGTGGATGGGCATTCCGGTCTCGCGCCGCAGCCGCTCGTCCAGGCCGCGCAGCATGGCGCCGCCGCCGGTGAGGACGATGCCGCGGTCCATGATGTCGCCGGACAGCTCCGGCGGGCACTTGTCGAGGGTGGTCTTGACCGCGTCCACGATCGCGTTCACGGGCTCCTCGATCGCCTTGCGGACCTCCGCGGCGGAGATGACCACGGTCTTGGGCAGTCCGCTGACCAGGTCGCGGCCACGGATCTCGGTGTGCTCGTCCTTGTCGAAGTCATAGGCCGAGCCGATGGTGATCTTGATCTGCTCGGCGGTGCGCTCGCCGAGCAACAGGCTGTACTCCTTCTTGATGTGCTGGATGATCGCGTTGTCCAGCTCGTCGCCCGCCACCCGGATCGACTGCGCGGTGACGATGCCGCCCAGCGAGATCACGGCGACCTCGGTGGTACCGCCGCCGATGTCGACCACCATGTTGCCGGTGGCCTCGTGCACCGGCAGTCCCGCGCCGATCGCCGCCGCCATCGGCTCCTCGATGATGTGCACCTGGCGGGCACCAGCCTGGCTGGACGCCTCGATCACGGCGCGCCGCTCAACTCCGGTGATGCCGGAGGGCACACAGACCACCACGCGTGGGCGGGCCAGATAACGCCGCTTGTGGATCTTGAGGATGAAATAACGGAGCATCCGCTCCGTGATCTCGAAGTCCGCGATCACGCCGTCCTTGAGCGGGCGGACCGCAACGATGTTGCCAGGAGTGCGGCCGATCATCTTCTTGGCTTCGGCGCCGACCGCCAGGATGCCGCCGGTGTTGGTGTTGATGGCGACGACAGACGGTTCATTGAGGACGATCCCGCGACCCCTGACGTACACCAGCGTGTTGGCGGTGCCGAGGTCGACAGCCATGTCACGGCCGATGAACGACATGTTGTTCGCCATGAGGATACGTCTGGCCTTCCCGAGCTGGAGCGATGGGGACTTGAGGGCGCGGAGGTGCGATGTGCTGCGGGGTCCGTAGCGGCGGGTCCATCTTAAGTGCGCCCGTGGGACCGGGCGCGAGGACGCCTCGGCCATTGTCAGCAGAACACGCGGCCGTCCCCTGTAATGGTGACGACGTGTCGGGGCTATTGGTTCCCGTAAATCCTCGGCATATGCCCTACGGCGGCCGGAATCCGCCGGTCGCCGTATGACGGATTGTCAGTCAGGGTCAGCCGAGTTCCGGGAAGAAAATCTTGATCTCACGCTCCGCGGACTCCACGGAATCCGACGCGTGGATCAGGTTTTCGCGCACAATGGTGCCGAAATCTCCACGAATGCTCCCCGGCGCGGCGGCGATCGGGTCGGTCGGACCGGCCAGCGCGCGCAGCCCCTCGATCACCCGCTCCCCCTCCACGACCATGGCGACGGACGGGCCGGACGACATGAACTCCACCAGCGGCTCGTAGAACGGCTTGCCGACGTGCTCGGCGTAGTGCTGCTCCAGCGTCGCGCGCTCCAGCGTGCGCAGTTCCAACGCGCCGATGGTCCAACCGGCCTTGCGCTCGATCCGGCCGATGATCTCGCCGACCAGGCCGCGCCGTACGGCGTCCGGCTTGAGGAGGACGAGGGTGCGCTGGCTCATGCTGCGGCTCCTTGCATAACACGATGCTTCACGGGTGCACTGACCCTATCGGGCCAACCGGCACCCGTGACCAGCGGCTACGCGGTCGACGCGACCTTCGCTTTGAATTCGTCGATCTTTCTTCCGTAGTGCACCGCGGCCCACCACAGACCGGCGAACGCCGCGCCCAGGAAGAACATCATGGACACCACGAAGCCCGAGGCCACCAGCCCGGCCTGGAGCAGCCAGCCGACCGCCACCGCGCCCGGCCTGGTGACCACGCCGCACAGCAGCACGCAGACCGCCATCGCGACACCGCACACCGTCCACACGGTGGCCGTCGAATAGCCGGAGAGGTTCATCGCGACCAGCCCCGCCAGGCCGATGACGAAGGCCTCACCGATCAGGGTGCTCGCACACAGCGTTCTCATCGGCTCTCACTTCCGGCCCAGCAGCAGCCGGGCCTCTCCAACGGTGATCACGGAACCGGCCACCAGCACGCCCGCGCCCGCGTACTCGCCCTCTTCCTCGGCCAGCGTGATGGCCGCCTCAAGCGCGTCGTCCAACCGCGGCTCGACCTGCACCCGTTCGGAGCCGAAGACCTCGACCGCGATCGCCGCCAGCTCGTCCACGTCCATCGAGCGGTGACTGGAGTTCCGGGTCACCACCACCTCGGCGAAGATCGGCTCGAAGGCCTCCAGCAGCCCGCGTACGTCCTTGTCCCCGCTCGGGCCGATCACCCCGACCAGATGGGTGAAGCCGAAGGCCTCCCGGACCGCCTCGGCGGCCGCCTGGGCGCCGGCCGGGTTGTGCGCGGCGTCCAGCACCACCGTGGGGCTACGGCGCACGACCTCCAGGCGGCCCGGCGAGGTGACCGAGGCGAACGCGCCGCGCACCGTGTCGATGTCCAGCGGGCGGGCGGCCCTGCTGGAGCCGACCCCGAAGAACGCCTCTACCGCGGCGAGCGCGACCGCCGCGTTGTGTGCCTGGTGTGCGCCGTGCAGCGGCAGGAAGATCTGCTCGTACTCACCGCCGAGCCCGCGCAGCGTCAGCATCTGCCCGCCGACCGCGACCTCGCGGGACGCCACTCCGAACTCCATGCCCTCCCTGGCCACCGTGGCGTCCACCTCCACGGCGCGCCGCAGCAGCACCTGCGCGGCGTCGACCGGCTGCTGGGCCAGCACCACCGTGGCGCCCTGCTTGATCACCCCGGACTTCTCCACCGCGATCTCGCCGGGCGTCCCGCCCAGCCGGTCGGTGTGGTCCAGCGCTATCGGGGTGACCACGGCGACCCCGCCGTCCACCACGTTCGTGGCGTCCCAGCTGCCGCCCATGCCGACCTCGACGACGGCCACGTCGACCGGCGCGTCGGCGAAGGCCGCGTACGCCATGCCCGTGAGCACCTCGAAGAACGACATCCGGTGCGGCTGGGAGCCGTCCACCATCTCGACGTACGGTTTGATGTCCTGGAACGTGCTGACGAACCGGTCCACGGAGATCGGCGCGCCGTCCAGGCTGATCCGCTCGGTCACCGACTGGACGTGCGGGCTGGTGTAGCGGCCGGTCCGCAGCTCGAAGGCGCGCAGCAGCGTCTCGATCATGCGGGCGGTGCTGGTCTTGCCGTTGGTGCCGGTGATGTGGATCGACGGGTAGGAGCGCTGGGGCTCGCCGAGGATGTCCATCAGCGCGGCCATCCGGTCCAGCGACGGGTCCAGCTTCGTCTCCGGCCAGCGGCCCGCCAGTTCCGCCTCCACCTCGCGCAGCGCCTGCGCCTCCTCGGGCGTCCTGGGCCCAGCGGGCGCGTCGTCCTGCGGGGTCGGCGGGACCTGTGCGCGCAGCGTCCGGCTTCCGGCCTCGATCACGGCAAGGTCGGGGTCCCGGTCGGTCTCGTTCGCCATGATCTCGTCGAACTCGTCCGGGTCGGGGGCATCGTTTTGGGGGCGCTCGCTCACGGTGACCAGTCTACGGAGGGGGACTGACAGAAACGGTCAAGGCCCCCGAGCGGAGGCTCGGGGGCCCTGACCGTCAGCGGACCGGGGGCGCTCAGGCCTCCGGCAGGTTCGCCAACTGGGCGCCGATACGGGCGATGTCGGCCTCGGCGGCCTCCCGCCGGGCGCGGATCTTGTCCACCACGTGGTCGGGCGCCTTGGCCAGGAACGCCTCGTTGCCCAGCTTCGCGTTGGCCTGCGCCAGCTCCTTCTCGGCGGCGGCCAGGTCCTTGGTCAGCCGCTTGCGCTCCGCCGCGAAGTCGATCGCGCCGGACAGGTCGAGCGCCACCGTGGCGCCCGCGACCGGCAGCGAGGCGGTGGCGTGGAAGCCCTCGCCCGCGGGCTGCAGGCGCAGCAGCGACCGGATGGCCTCCTCGTGCGGCGCCAGCGGCGTGCCGTCCAGGTCAAGCCGGGCGGGAACCCGCTGGCCGGGCTGCAGGCCCTGGTCGGAGCGGAACCGGCGGACCTCGGTGATCACCTGCTGGAGGGTGGCGATCTCCTGCTCGGCGGCCCGGTCGCGGAAGCCGCTGTCGCTCGGCCAGTCGGCGATGACCAGCGACTCGCCACCGGTCAGCGAGGTCCACAGCGTCTCGGTGACGAACGGCACCACCGGGTGCAGCAGCCGCAGCGTGACGTCCAGGACCTCGCCCAGCACGCGGCGCGAGACGTCGGCTGCCTCGCCACCCGCCGCGAACGTGGTCTTGACCAGCTCCACGTACCAGTCGAAGACCTCGTCCCAGGCGAAGTGGAACAGGGTGTCGGAGAGCTTGGCGAACTGGTAGTCGTCGTAGTACGCGTCCACCTCGGCGACGACCGAGTTCAGCCGGGACAGGATCCACCGGTCGGTCGCCGACTGCCGCTCGGCGGACGGCAGTTCGCCCTCGACCGTGGCGCCGTTCATCAGCGCGAAGCGGGTGGCGTTCCAGATCTTGTTGGCGAAGTTGCGGGAGCCCTGCACCCAGTCCTCGCCGATCGGCACGTCCACACCGGGGTTGGCGCCGCGGGCCAGGGTGAAGCGGACGGCGTCGGAGCCGTAGGCGTCCATCCAGTCCAGCGGGTTGACCGCGTTGCCGAAGGACTTCGACATCTTCTTGCCGAACTGGTCGCGGACCATGCCGTGCAGCACGATCGTGTGGAACGGAGGCGTGCCGTCCATCGCGTACAGGCCGAACATCATCATCCGGGCGACCCAGAAGAACAGGATGTCGTAGCCGGTGACCAGCGCGGAGTTCGGATAGAACTTCGCCAGGCTGTCGGTCCGCTCCGGCCAGCCGAGCGTGGAGAACGGCCACAGCCCGGAGGAGAACCAGGTGTCCAGCACATCGGTGTCCTGGTGCCAGCCGTCACCGGTCGGCGGCTCCTCGTTCGGGCCGACGCAGACGACCTCGCCGTTCGGCCCGTACCAGACCGGAATGCGGTGGCCCCACCACAACTGCCGTGAGATGCACCAGTCGTGGAGGTTGTCGACCCAGCCGAAGTAGCGGGACTCCATCTCCTTCGGGTGGATCTTCACCCGGCCGTCGCGCACCGCGTCACCGGCGGCCTGCGCCAGCGGGCCGACCTTGACCCACCACTGGAGCGACAGCCGCGGCTCGATGGTGGTCTTGCAGCGCGAGCAGTGCCCGACGGAGTGGGTGTACGGGCGCTTCTCGGCGACGATCCGGCCCTCGGCGCGCAGCGCGCCGACGATCGTGGAGCGGGCCTCGAAGCGGTCCAGGCCCTGGAAGGGGCCGTGCGCGGTGATGATGCCGTGCTCGTCCAGCACGTTGAGCGACGGCAGGTTGTGCCGCTGGCCGATCTCGAAGTCGTTGGGGTCGTGGGCCGGGGTGACCTTGACCGCGCCGGTGCCGAACTCGGGGTCCACATGGGCGTCGGCGACGACGGGGATCCGGCGGCCGGTCAGCGGCAGCTCGATCTCACGGCCGACCAGGTGCCTGTACCGCTCGTCGTCGGGGTGGACGGCGACGGCGGTGTCGCCGAGCATCGTCTCGGCCCGGGTGGTGGCCACGACGATGGCGTCGTCCCCGTCGCCGTACTTGATCGAGACCAGCTCGCCGTCGTCGTCCTGGTACTCCACCTCAATGTCCGAGATGGCGGTCAGACAGCGCGGGCACCAGTTGATGATGCGCTCGGCGCGGTAGATCAGCCCGTCGTCGTAGAGCTTCTTGAAGATCGTCTGGACGGCCTGGGAGAGGCCCTCGTCCATGGTGAACCGCTCACGGGACCAGTCCACGCCGTCGCCGAGGCGGCGCATCTGGCCGGAGATCTGCCCGCCGGACTCGGCCTTCCACTGCCACACCCGCTCGACGAACGCCTCCCGGCCCAGGTCGTGCCGGGACTTGCCCTCCTTGGCCAGCTCACGCTCGACCACGTTCTGGGTGGCGATACCGGCGTGGTCCATGCCCGGCTGCCACAGCGTCTCGTAGCCCTGCATCCGCTTGCGGCGGGTCAGGGCGTCGATCAGCGTGTGCTCGAAGGCGTGGCCCAGGTGCAGGCTGCCGGTGACGTTCGGCGGCGGGATAACGACGGCGTACGGCTGCTTGTCGCTCTTGGCGTCGGCCTCGAAGTAACCGCGCTCTACCCAGCGCTCGTACAGCTTCCCCTCTACCTCGGCCGGAACGTACTGGGTCGGCAGGTTGTCAGGGCTGCTGCTGGCCCCGTCCAGGGGGCGCGGGTTCATGTCGGTCACGCGGCAATTCTAGGGGCGGCACGGCCCGGTCTCCGAACGGCTTTGGTCCGCTGACAGGACGAGGACCCGGCTTTTGACGTGCCCATGGAATGAGGAAGGATGTGGCGCTCGCAAGACAGTCAACGGGAGGACGCAAGACCCATGAGCTTCAACCAGCCACCGCCCAACCCATACGGCCAGCAGCCCGGCCCGCAGCCCGGCTACGGCTATCCCCAGCAGGGCGGCGTCCCCCCGCAGCCGAACCCTTACGGCCAGCCCGGCCAACCGCCCACCAGCCCGTACGGCCAGCCCCCGGCCAACGCCCCCTACGGCATGCCGCCCCAGGGCCAGAACCCCTATGTCCAGCAGCCCGGTTGGGGCGCCCAGGTCCCACCGCCCCCGCCGGTCAAGAAGAGCAACGCGGGCAAGGTCATCGGCATCCTCGCCGCCGTCGTGGTCGTGGCGGGCGCGGGCATCGCCTTCGCCGTCGTGGGCAGCGGCGGCGGCCTCACAGGCGGCGGCGACTACAAGCTGACGACACCGGACACGGTGCTGGACGGCAAGTACAGCAAGGACACGGCAAAGTCGTCGCAGATGACGAACCAGATGGACTCATCGGTCAACGACTCGGGCATCTCGGAGGGTAAGACCGCTGCCGCTGTCTGGACCGGCGGCAGCGACGGGGTGGTCCTCAGCGGCGCGTACGGCAACGTCTCCGACCCGAGTGGCGCCGTCGACAAGGTGATCTCAGAGGGGCTCAAGGGCGCCACCACCACGAAGCAGACTCCGTCCGGCTTCGACGGCACGATCATGAAGTGCGGTCAGCAGAACGAAGGCGTCGCGTCGATGCCCTTCTGTGTCTGGGGCGACAGCAGCACGGTCGCCATAGCCATGTGGATGCCCAACATCGATCCGTCCAATCCCACCGCCAGCCTTCCCACCGCCCCGTCCATCTCCGACTGGGCCCAGACCACGGCCAAGCTGCGCAGCGAGGTGCGGGTTAAGAAGTAGCGTCACCGCCACCTGTAAGGGCGCTCGCCAGACGCGAGCGCCCTTACAGGTGAGGCCGACGCTCGTCGGGCAGCACCCGCGCCCGATACGCGAGTCCACGCGGCCGACTCAGTCGTACTGCTTGAGCACGGAGATCAGTTCTCGCCCTTCCTTGGCGTCGTGCCTCAACAACACCGCAGCGGTCGTGTGGAGTTCGTTCCACGAGTGCGGACGGCCGACCGCTGCGGCGTCCGGCAGGCAGCCGATCGCGATCGCCAAGGCTTCAGGTGCCTCCCCCGCCCCGGCGAAGGCATGCGCCAGACAGGAGCGGTACCAGGTCTTGTCGCGCCGGTAGTGGTCGGGAAGCGCGGCCAGCCCTGTCGTCAGTTGGTCGATCGCGGCACGCCACCCGCCCAAGTGCAGTTCGGCCATGCCGCGTTGGAGGGTGAACCACGTCTCGTCATAGAAGTACATCCACGGTGGTTCGTCCTCGGAACGCTCGGCGGCGCGGCCGATCAGCTCCTGGGCCTCGTCGAGCAGATGTCGGGCATCGTCGCCTTCCCCGTTCAGCGCGTGGCCGCGGGCCGCCATCTGCGCCGCCATGCCCTGGACTCCCCGCGAGGTCCCGGGCGCCGACCAGCGCGCGGCTTCCGCGAGCCGTACGCACCGCGTGCCGCGCCCTCCGGACCATGCCATGTGAGCCTTCATGCTCAGCGTTGTGGCCGCCATGTTGGCGTCTCCGGACTCCAACGCCCATTCGTGGGACCGGTCATACCAGGCCAGCGCCGCAGCGCTCGCGCCTTGGTCCTGCGCCATCCACGCAAGAAACTGGGCGTGTTCGGCGGCCAGTCGGACCACTCGGTCCGACAACGCCCCCGCAGCACAACCGTGGAGGCCCACAACGGTCCGCAACTGCTGGCGCATCACGTCAACAAGTGGCCGCGATCCGATGAGGTCCTCTGCCCTCCTGTGCTCGGCCAGCAGGCGATCGAACCAGTCCAGGGTCGCGCTGTCCGGGCGCGTCGAACCGATCACAGCGCTCGTGACCCGGGCCAACAGGTCTTCGTCCGGCGCCAGACCCGGCAACGCCAGGCTGGCCACTGGCCCCGGGTCGGGCCGGGCGGCACCGTACAGCAGCCTGTCGGGAATGCCGAGCCCCTCAACGATCCGTTGCCGGACTTCCACGGACGTCACACGCCGCCGACCGCGTTCGATGTCGGAAACGTCCGACTGCGACAAACCCACCCGCTCGCCAAGCCTGGTTTGACTCACGCCGCCCGCGAGTTGGCGGTAGGTACGGAGGACGGCAGCCCAGTCCTCACTGGCGATCGCAGAAACGAGCCGAGGGTGAGCCCACAGATCCACAGAGTGATCCCCCATGGCTCGACTATAGGGCCGTCCTATACGGCCTTGGGCTGGGTACCGGCGGCACCATCCGTCACGGTCAAGGCATGACAGCACACACCCACGTCACCGAACTGCCGTACGCGCCAAGCTGCCCCGAGTGCACTCGGTTCAAGGCCGGTGAGGAAAAGGCCCGATACGACCGCGACCCGAGCAAGGAGGTCGACTACCGAGTCCTGGCACGGCGCCACCTGCGGAACGTGCACGGCGTGGCGGTGGCCGGATGACCGCCAGGGCCGTCTACCGCTGGGTCCCACACACCATCCGCCACGTCCCCGAAGGCGGCATCGTCTGCGAGGCGTTCTGCGTAATGCACGGCTGCGACGCGGGGTCCGGCCCCCAGGGCGATCCCGACGCCGTACTCGACTGGTGCCTACGGCACACCGGCCGCACCGGACACGACCTGTTCCGGCGGGCCTTCAGCGACCACGCCAGGGTCACGCGCGACGGCTGATCGTGGAAAGGGGGCCGGCCGCCTTCACAGTGCGCAGTACCGGCGCCGTCTCCAGAGTGTGGATTGCCTCCAGGGCGCCCAAGCGGTGGACGAGATAGTCGTGAAGGGCTGCCGGGGTGGGGCACAGGGCGTGGGCCAGGAGGTTGGTGGGGCCTGTTGTGGCGGCCACGTAGGCCAGTTCGGGGTGTTGGGACAAAGCGGTGGCGACGTGGTCCAGGTGGGCGGGGGCCACCGCCACCCACAGCAGTGCCTGAGTGGTCGCGCCCAGGAGCGCGTCGTTGAACTCGACGTCGAAGAAGATCGCGCCGCTCGATCGGAGGTCGGCCAGACGGCGGGCGACGGTCGCCGGTGACCAGCCGGTGGCCGTGGCGAGTTCGCCATGGCTGGCGCGGCCGTCGCGTTGCAGGGCGGTCAGCAAGGGGCCGTCGGAGTCGGCCAGGGGCTTGCCGGAGTGGGACAACGGACCTGTCGGAGGCCGGAGTTGGCGCTGTTGGCCGTCGTCCAGGGTGCCCAGGTGACCGCGCCAGGCCGTGGGGCCGCCGAGGTAGGTGTGCAGCACGTAGTGGGCGCTCACCCCGGTGATGCCCGCGGTGCGCGGGATGTCCGCGAGCAGCAGCGGATGGCCGGCGCCGGTCGGGGTGCGCACGATCGCCAGGATCTCCGTACCGCCCGAGGCGAGCTTCACCCAGGAGGTGTCGCGTCGGCGGGCCAGGGCGTGTGCCAGGTCCTGGGCGGTGCGCGGGCTGGCGGTCAGCCGCACGATCCACTGCGCCTGGTCCGCGCGGTCCGGGTCGGCGAGCGCGACCACCCGCAGCGACGCGTCGGCGCGCAGCCGCCGGTAGCGGCGGGCAACGGTCTGCGTCGACACCCCGAGCACCTCGGCGATACGGGCGAACGACGCCCGCCCGTCGAGGTGCAGGGCGTGGATCAGACCTCGGTCCACCTCGTCGAGCATCAGTGCTTTCCCTCAAAAATCGACTTCGAGTGGAATCAATCCACCAAGCAGGCACGCAGCATGGAACCTACCGCGTCCGTCGTTCCACGCTGGCCCATGACCTCAGTGGCCGCTCTGGAACCCCGGAAGGACCCATCCGACGATGCCGAACCCCACGACTCCCGCCCTGCCGCGAAGCCACCGCACCGTGCGCCTGCTCACCCGCCCCGACGGTCTGCCCCGCCCCGAACACTTCACCGTCACCGAAGCCCCGCTACCGCAACCAGCACCGGGCGAGGCGCTGATACGCAACCGCTTCTTCCGCGTCTCCGCCTCACTACGGATGATGATCAGTGGCGGCGCGGAGAACGTGGACGGCGTGCCGTTCCCCGTGGTGCGCCCGGGTGAGACGCCGTTCGAGGAGACGATCGGCGAGGTGGTGTCCGCCCCCGAGGGCAGCGGCCTGCACCCCGGCGACCTGGTCTCGCACTGGCAGGGCTGGCGCGAGTACGCGACCGTGCCCGCCGCCCAGTGCACCCCGCTGGACGGTGCGCTGCCCGACCCGGTCGCCCATCTCTCGCACGCCTGGACCGCGTACGCCGCGCTGCGCTGGGGCGCCGAAGTCCGGCCTGGCGACACGGTGTTCGTCTCCGGCGCGGCCGGGGCGATCGGCTCGATGGCCGGGCAGCTCGCCCGCCTGATGGGCGCGGCCCGTGTCATCGGCAGCACCGGATCCCAGCGGAAGGCCGACCGCCTGGTGGCCGAGCTGGGTTATGACGCGGCCGTGCTGCGTGGTGCCCGGCCGATGGCCGAGCAGCTGACCGAGGCCGCCCCCGGCGGCATCGACGTCCTCTTCGACAACGTCGGCGGCGACCAGCTGCGGGCGGCCGTCTCGGCCGCCCGCAGCGGTGCACGCTTCGTACTGGTCGGCGCGCTGTCCGGGCAGTTGGCGCGGCACGGTAGGGGCACGGCGGCACCGGTCGAGCTGGACTCGTTCCAACTGCTGCTGAAGCGGATCGCGATGCGCGGCTTCAGTGCGGACGACATCCCCGCCCCGGAACGCGGGCGGTGGCCCGAGAAGTTCGCGGACTGGCTGCGTTCCGGCGACCTCCACTTCCCGCACACCCGTGTCACCGGCATCGAACACGCCCCGCGAGCCCTGTGCGAGGTGATCGAGGGGCGGCACCTGGGTGCTGTCGTCGTGGCGCTCTAGGTCAAGAGGTAAGGGGCGCCCGCCAATGGCGAGCGCCCCTTACAGGCTGAGGGCCGCCCCGGGGGGCGGCCCCCACACGTCAAGCCCAGCGGCGAGCGTCACGCACTCTTCTCGTGCCGCTCCCCCGCGTCACCGCGCGTGCTGCGCGGTACCAGCGTGGGGTTCACGTTCGAGTGAACGACCTCCTCGGTGATGACGACTCGGGCCACGTCCTTGCGGGACGGCACCTCGTACATCACCGACTGCAGCACCTCTTCCATGATGGCGCGCAAGCCCCGCGCCCCGGTGCCGCGCAGGATCGCCTGGTCGGCGATGGCCTCCAGGGCCGGGCGGTCGAACTCCAGCTCCACACCGTCGAGTTCGAAAAGTCGTTGGTACTGCTTCACCAGGGCGTTACGCGGCTCGACCAGGATCTTCAGCAGCGCCTCGCGGTCGAGGTTGTGCACGCTGGTGATCACCGGCAGACGGCCGATGAACTCCGGGATCATCCCGAACTTCACCAGGTCCTCCGGCATGATGTCGGCGAACTGGTCGGCCTGGTCGAGCTCCCGCTTGGAGCGGATGGTCGCGCCGAAGCCGATGCCCTTGGCGCCCGCACGGGCCTCGATGATCTTCTCCAGACCGGCGAACGCGCCGCCGACGATGAACAGCACGTTCGTGGTGTCGATCTGGATGAACTCCTGGTGCGGGTGCTTGCGCCCGCCCTGCGGCGGCACCGAGGCGGTGGTCCCCTCCAGGATCTTCAGCAGCGCCTGCTGGACACCCTCACCCGACACATCACGAGTAATGGACGGGTTCTCGCTCTTGCGCGCGACCTTGTCGATCTCGTCGATGTAGATGATCCCGGTCTCGGCCTTCTTGACGTCGTAGTCGGCCGCCTGGATCAGCTTCAGCAGGATGTTCTCGACGTCCTCGCCCACGTAGCCGGCCTCGGTGAGCGCCGTGGCGTCGGCGATGGCGAACGGGACGTTCAGCATCCTGGCGAGGGTCTGGGCCAGCAGCGTCTTGCCGGAGCCGGTGGGGCCGAGCAGCAGGATGTTGGACTTGGCCAGTTCGATGCCGTCGTCGTGGCCTCTACCGCCACCGTTCTCGCCCGCCTGCACCCGCTTGTAGTGGTTGTAGACGGCGACCGACAGTGCCTTCTTCGCGGGCTCCTGGCCGACGACGTAGCCCTCAAGGAACTCGTAGATCTCGCGCGGCTTGGGCAGGTCCTCCCACCGCACCTCGGAGGACTCGGCCAGCTCCTCCTCGATGATCTCGTTGCACAGGTCGATGCACTCGTCGCAGATGTACACACCAGGCCCTGCGATGAGCTTCTTCACCTGCTTCTGACTCTTACCGCAAAACGAGCACTTGAGCAGATCGCCGCCATCACCGATGCGTGCCACGAGGTGCTTCCCCTTCGCCTGGGATCCGCCTTGTTCAACGGAGCCTGGTGCCTAATCTCCGACGGTACCTTGCCGGACCCCTCGTGTGGGCCCCCCTTGGGCCGACTCGTCCTGGCGACCCAAGGGGTTAACGGTGCCGTCGGGCCTGTCTCAGGCCGAGACCGCGGCCTTACGGGACGATGTGATCTGGTCCACGAAACCGAAGGACAGCGCGTCCTCGGCGGTCAGGATCTTGTCACGCTCGATGTCCTCGCGGATCTGCTCCTCGGACCGGCTGGAGTGCTTGGCCAGCATCTCCTCCATCTGGGTGCGCATCCGCGTGATCTCGTTGGCCTGGATCTCCAGGTCCGAGATCTGTGCCCGGCCGGTCTCGGTGTACGGCTGGTGGATCAGCACCCGGGCGTTGGGCAGCGCCATCCGCTTGCCGGGCGTACCGGCGGCGAGCAGCACGGCCGCGGCGGAGGCCGCCTGGCCGAGGCAGACCGTCTGGATGTCCGGCTTCACGAACTGCATGGTGTCGTAGATCGCCGTCATCGCGGTGAACGAGCCGCCGGGCGAGTTGATGTAGATCGAGATGTCGCGGTCCGGGTCCATCGACTCCAGGCACAGCAGCTGCGCCATCACGTCGTTGGCGGAGGCGTCGTCGATCTGCACACCGAGGAAGATCACCCGCTCCTCGAAGAGCTTGGCGTACGGGTCGTACTCGCGCACGCCCTGCGAGGTGCGCTCAACGAAGCGCGGCACGATGTAACGGGACTCGGCGCCGAGCGATCGGCGGGCGTCCACGCCCTCCTGGAGGGCGAGCGGGTTCGGGGTGTTCATGATGGGGTTCACCGTCCTGAGGGGTGAGCGGGGAGGGGAAGCGTAACCGGGTGGCCGCTGGTCGAGCGGAGCGGCCTCACGCGCCGGTACCGCCGCCACCGGGGACGTCCGCGGCGGTGCTCATGACCTCGTCGATCAGCCCGTACTCCTTGGCCTCCTCCGCGGTGAACCAGCGGTCCCGGTCGGCGTCGCGGTTGATCGTCTCAACCGTCTGGCCGGTGTGCGCCGCGGTCAGCTGCTCCATGCGCTTCTTGGTGCGCAGCAGCTGCTCGGCCTGGATCTTGATGTCGGAGGCGGAGCCGCCCAGACCGGCCGAGCCCTGGTGCATCAGGATGTCGGCGTTGGGCAGGGCGAAGCGCTTGCCGGGGGTGCCCGCGGTGAGCAGGAACTGGCCCATGGAGGCGGCCAGGCCCATCGCGATCGTCACCACGTCGTTCTTGATGTACTGCATGGTGTCGTAGATCGCGAAACCGGCGGTCACGGAGCCGCCCGGCGAGTTGATGTAGAGGTAGATGTCCTTGGTCGGGTCCGCGGCGAGCAGCAGCATCTGCGCGCAGATCCGGTTGGCGATGTCGTCGTCTACGGCCTGGCCGAGGAAGATGATGCGTTCGTCGAGCAGTCGGCTGTAGACCGCGTCGCCCAGGCCCGGCCCGCCGGTCGGCGTGCTGGCGGTGGGCATCAGAAGTCCAGGCGTCTGAATCTGCGGAGTCGTCACGTATCCACCTGCTCGTTGTCGGACGGCGACGCGCCGTCTTCGCGTCTTCTCGTAGGGCGCGGGGGTGCGTTGGCGAGCTGACTCCAGCGCCGTCAAGGGACTCCCCTGCCCTCGTTACTACGGACCCTAACGCGCAGGTCGGGCCCAGCAATCCCCCACGCGAAACTGTTCGCTGTGAGCGCAGGCAACCCCGAAAGTGATCGCGTTCGAGGCGGAAAACGAACGCACCCGGACACTCCATGGCGTCCGGGTGCGTTGTCATGCTCCTGCTGCTAGCGCCTGGATCAGCCCTCGGACTTCTCCTCGGCGGCGTCCTCGGTGGACTCCTCGGCGGCGGCCTCGACGGTCTCGCCTTCCTCGTCCTCGTCGTCCAGGTCGACGGTCTCACCGTTGCTGTCGACGACCTTGGCGGCCTCGACCACCAGGGCCAGCGCCTTGCCGCGGGCGACCTCGCCGACCAGCATCGGCACCTGGCCGCCCTCGACCACGGCCTGGGCGAACTGGTCGGGGCTCATGCCGGAGGTGGCGGCACGACGCATGAGGTGCTCGGTGAGCTCCTCCTGGTTGACCGAGAGCTGCTCCTTGGAGACCAGCTCGTCCAGCACGAACTGGGTCTTGATGCCCTTGGTCGCCTGCTTCTCCAGCTCGGCGTCGTACTCCTCGGCGGTCTTGCCCTCGCGCTCCAGGAAGCTGTCCCAGTTCAGCCCCATCATCGGGAACTGGTGCTGCTCCAGGTTGTGCTTGCGGGTCTCGACCTCGTCCTTGAGGAGCTTCTCCGGGATCGGCACCTCGATCAGGTCCAGCAGGGCGTCCAGCACCTTCTCCTGGGCCTGGGTGGCCTGGTCGTACTTCTTCATCCGCTCAAGGCGCTTGCGGCTGTCGGCGCGCAGCTCCTCAAGGGTGTCGAACTCGCTCGCCAGCTGGGCGAACTCGTCGTCCAGCGCGGGCAGCTCACGGGCCTGCACGGCGGTGACGTCGACCTTGACCTCGGCGGTCTTGCCGGCCGCGGAGCCGCCCTTGAGCTCGGAGGAGAAGGTGGCGGAGCCGCCGGCCTCCAAGCCGATGACGGCCTCGTCGATGCCGTCCAGCAGCTGGCCGGAACCGATGGTGTAGGTGACGCCCTTGGCGACGCCGTCCTCCAGCACGTTGCCGTCGACCTTGGCCTCCAGGTCGATGGTGACCACGTCACCGTCGGCGGCGGCGCGCTCGACCGGGGTGGTGGAGGCGAAGCGCTCGCGCAGCTGCTCGACCGACTTGTCGACGTCCTCGTCGGAAACCTCGACGGCGTCGACGGTGACCTCGATGCCGGAGAAGTCCGGGATCTCGATGGCCGGGCGGATGTCCACCTCGGCGGTGAACTTCAGCTGCTCGTTGTCGTTGAACTCGGTGATGTCGATCTCGGGCTGGCCGAGGACGTTCAGCTCACCCTCGTTGACCGCCTCCGTGTAGAACTTCGGCAGCGCGTCGTTGATGGCCTCTTCGAGCACCGCGCCCCGGCCGAACCGCTGGTCGATGACGCGCGCGGGGATCTTGCCCTTGCGGAATCCCGGCACCGTGACCTGCTGGTTGATCTTCTTGTACGCCGCGTCGAGGCTGGGCTTGAGCTCCTCGAAGGGCACCTCGACGGTGAGTCGAACCCGGGTCGGGTTCAGAGTCTCCACGGCGCTCTTCACGGTTGGGTCTCCTTGGGCTGACAGTCAGGGGCTTTACGTGGCCGACGAGACGTACTTCCCGGGGTCCTCGCCCCTACGTCGCCCCGTATACAGGGCCAACTCGCATAGTACCGGTACGAGCGGCACGACTGTCCCACGCCCGGGACCTTTCGAACAAATGGTCGGGGTGGCGGGATTTGAACCCACGGCCTTCCGCTCCCAAAGCGGACGCGCTACCAAGCTGCGCCACACCCCGTTTCAGTGCGACACGTAGCGTACATGGCTCCGCACGTTCCGGCCGCCAATTAATCCGGTGGGCGACAGGGGCCGAGTCGACCAGCTACGATGCGGTGTGCCAGAATGACTGGCCGTTGCGGGCGTAGCTCAATGGTAGAGCCCCAGTCTTCCAAACTGGCTACGCGGGTTCGATTCCCGTCGCCCGCTCTGTACGAGTCCGGCCCGGTCGGAGGGAACGTTCCCTCCGACCGGGCCGGACCGTTTTTCACGCCACAGTGTTACGCCGTCGTGTGCGCCCCGGTTCGCGTGGCTGCGTCCTTCGTCACGTTCAGAGCTTTATCTGGTTGATGGTGTTGGCCAACGAGTCCAGGAACCGGTGGATGTCCGGTGCCAGCCCGGTCGACGCGAGGAAGAAGCCGAACAGTATGGCCACGATGGCCGGTCCTCCCTTGAGCGTCCCCCCTCGCAACATCACGAACAGGACGATCGCCAACACCACGACAACGGAAAGGGAGATGGCCACAACGGATCACTTCCTCGCTCACTACGGCCTACGCCACGCCGGTACGGGGTTGCGCCGCCGCCACTTCTCCCCGCGCCGTCCATCGTGCCACCAACCAGCCCTTCCGTGGACCCGCCACGAGGGCGTGTGTCCCTGACCGGCGTCAACACGGTGATCAGTCACGGCAGATGATGAGCAGCGCCCGGTCGTCGTTGACGTCCTTGGCGACCGCCTCTATCAACCGCCAGGCGGCGCCCCGGAATCCGTGCGCCACCAGGCGTTCGGCCTCGCCGATCAACCGGTCGATGCCCTCGGCCAGATCACGCCCGGACGCCTCCACCAGCCCGTCGGTGAACAGCATCAGCACGTCACCGGAGTTCAACGTGCCCTTCACACCGTCGAATTCGGCGCCCTCGAAGACCCCGAGCATCATGCCGTCGGCGGCCTTCTCCTCCCACCGCCCGGTGCCCGCGCACAGTTGCATACCGGGCAGGTGTCCGGCGGACAGCAGCTCGTAGTCGCCGCTCTCCAGGTCGAGTACGAGGTGGACGGAGGTGGCGAACCCCTCGTCCCAGTCCTGGCGCAGCAGATAGCCGTTGGCGGCGGCGAGGAACTGGTGCGGCGGCAGCGAGCCGAGCAGCCCGCCGAACGCCCCGGACAGCAGCAGGGCGCGGGAACCGGCGTCCATGCCCTTGCCGGACACGTCGGTCAGCACCGCCTCCAGCACCTGGCCGCCGCCGGTGCGGGTGGCGACCACGAAGTCCCCGGAGAACGACTGGCCGCCGGCCGGGCGCAGCGCCATCTCGGCGTGCCAGCCGTCCGGCAGCTGCGGCAACTGGCTCTGCACGCGGATGCGTTCGCGCAGGTCGAACAGCATGGTGCCGCCGCGCCGCCAGGGCACTCCGACCCGGCTACGGAACTGGGCGATCATCAGCCCGGCGAACGCGACCGCGCTGACCACCAGCACGGTGCCCGGTGTGACGGTCCGCGACGCGCCGGAGTGGTACGGGCCGAGCACCGCGTCCTCGACCACCAGTGCGCTGGCCGCGGCGGCGTAGAGCAGCAGCAGGCTCGCCGGGCGCAGCAGCAGTCCACCCAGCAGGACCGGGAAGACCAGCGCGGTCGGCGGGCACCAGTCGGGCAGGGCGGTGGTGGCCCAGGCCAGGGCGGGAACGGTGAGCAGCAGGCCGACCAGCGGCAGCCAGTCGGAGCCGTCGCCGCGGAAGTAGTCGACGGCGGATTTGCGCAGCAGGGTGCGGCCCCGGTGCAGCGTCCTGCGCGCCTTGGCCACCACTCCGTCACCGGTGCGCCCGCGCCGGGGGCGCGGGGTGGGGGTGCCCACCGGCCGCGCGCTCGGTACGGGGCGCTCCGCGTCCCTGGTCTCGATCCCGTCTCCCTCCCGCCCGAGCCTGGCCCGCGGCACGGGAGACGCCTCGACGTCCGGACGCGCGGGGCTCTGCTCCGCGCTCCTGGTCTCGATACCGTCGCCCACGGCCACCCGGCTTCCGTGGCGCCGTACGCGCCGTTACTCGTCCTCCATTCCCGGCGACCCTATCCACCCATTCGGCGGCGCGTCGATTCGCGACTCGCCGTATATCGGTCGGGCACGGTGCGTCGGCCGATCGTTTCCGGCCTGGCTCGGACGGGCGGTCGGTTCCGCCGGTAATTCGTTCGCCCGTACCGCCGCGCCGCTGCTAGGCAGGGGACATGACGGTTGAACTGCGGGTGCTCGAACCAGGGCGGTGGGACCGCTGGTACGGGGAGTTGGAGCGGGCGTTCGGCGGGGCGGAGGAGTCCCCGGAGGAACGCTCCCTGTGGCACGATCTGACCGAATGCGAGCGCTCCCTGGCGGCCTGGGACGACGACGAGTTGGTGGGCACGACCGGAGCGTTCTCGTTCCGGTTGTCGGTGCCGGGTGGTTCGCTGGTTCCAACGGCCGGGGTGACCTGTGTCGGTGTGCGCTCGACGCACCGGCGGCGCGGCGTGCTCACCGCGATGATGCGGCGGCAGCTGGACGATGTGCGGCGGTGGGGAGAGCCGCTGGCGGTGCTGACGGCCTCGGAGCCGCCGATCTACGGCCGGTTCGGGTACGGGCTGGCGACCGAGCGGTTGCGGATGGAGATCGACAGCGCCCGGGTGCGGCTGACCGCCCCCACGGGGACGGACGAGATACGGCTGCGCCTGGTCCCACCGCGGGCGGGCATCGCGGCCTGCGAGGCGGTGTACGCGCGCCGGGTGGCCGGACGTCCGGGCATGCTGGCGCGGCAACCCGGCTGGGAGCGGCTGCCGTTGCTCGACCCGCCGTCGGAGCGGCGCGGGGCCGGCGAGGTGGGGTGCGTGCTGGCCGAACGGAACGGGGAGGTGGTGGGGTTCGCCCGCTTCGCGGTGAAGTCGGACTGGGACGAGGCCGGACCGAAGGGCTCGGTACTGGTACGGGACGTCGAGGCGCTGGACCCGGCGGGCTACGCGGCGTTGTGGCGCCATCTGTTCGAGGTGGACCTGACCTCGACGGTCATCGCCTCCAACCGGCCGGCGGACGACCCGCTGCTGCACCTGGTCTCCGACGTACGACGGTGCCGGTTGCGCGTGCGCGACGGGATGTTCGTACGGCTGGTGGACGTCGGCGCGGCGCTCGCCGCCCGTACGTACGCGGCGCCGGTGGACGTGGTGTTGGAGGTCGAGGATGCCTTCTGCCCGTGGAACGAGGGCCGTTGGCGGCTCAGCGGCGACCAGAAGGGCGCCACGTGCGAGCGAACGACGGATTCGGCCGATATGGCCCTGTCGGTGCGGGAGTTGGCCTGCGGCTATCTGGGCGGCTTCGGCCTGACGGCGCTCGCGGGCGCCGGACGGATACGTGAGCTGCGCCCCGGCGCGCTGACCGAAGCCGCGACGGCCTTCGGCCACCCGGTCGCGCCCTGGCTGCCGCACGGCTTCTAGACGATTGGTTCCGCGTGCCCGGCGCCCGACCGGGACTCGGCCGGCCGCAGGGCACGCGGCCGCGTCAGTTCGAGAAGGTCTCGGCGGCACTCCATTGCGAGGTCCTGGGCGTCGGCCTGTTCGGCCAGGGTCGCGGTGGCCAGGTCGAGCCCCACCGTGCCCACAGAAGATCCACGACGTCCTCGTCCACGAGAGCACCGGCCCCGAATCGATCAGGTCGAGCAGGTCGTCGCTGGGCTACCGCGTCTGGCAGCCCGGGCACCAGAACAGGTTGCGGTTGGCCAGTTCCGCGGTGCGCACCCGCGCTCCGCAGACGAGGCAGGGCAGTTGGTGCCGGCGGTAGACGTAGACCTCACCGCCGTGGTCGTCCACGCGCGGTGGGCGGTCCATCGCCTCGGGGGTGTGTTCCGGGCGGACGGTGTCAATCCGGTTGTTCCGCACCCCCTCCCTCATCAGTATGACCAAATCGGCCCAGATCGCGTCCCATTCGGCTCGGCTCAGATCGCGCCCGGCCCGGTACGGATCGATGCCGTGCCGGAACAGCACCTCGGCCCGGTAGACGTTGCCGACGCCCGCGACCACCTTCTGGTCCATCAGCAGCGCGGCCACCGATGTGCGGCTGCGGGATATCCGCCGCCACGCGGGCTCGTGGTCGGTGCCGGGGCGCAGCGGGTCGGGTCCCAGGCGGTCGTGTATCGCCTGCTTCTCGCCGTCGGCGATGAGCTCGCAGGCGGTGGGACCGCGCAGGTCGGCGTAGCCGTCGGGGTTGGCAAGCCGCAGCCGTACGGTGTCGGTCGCCGCGGGCGCGGGCCCGGTGCCGAAGGCGTACTTGCCGAACAGCCCCAGGTGGACATGGACCCACTGCTCCGGGCCGAACCGCAGGAAGAGGTGCTTGCCGTGCGCCTCGGCCCGCTCCAGGACCCGTCCGTCGACCAGCGCCGCGCCGTCCGCGAACTTGCCCTGCGGACTGCTGGCCGAGACGGCCCGGCCGCCGAACCTCGCTTGGTGGTCGGCGGCCAGTCGGTGAATGGTGTGCCCTTCGGGCATTCCCGCGCTCAGTCCTGCCGCGGGTGGTCGGCCGGGATCTCCGGCAGCTTCCCGGTGAGTTCGTAGGCGCTGAGCATGTCGATCCGGCGGACGTGCCGTTCGCCCCCGGAGAAGGGGGTGCTGAGGAAGACCTCCACGAAGCGGGTGGCCTCCTCCTCGGAGTGCATCCGCGCCCCGATGCTGACCACGTTGGCGTTGTTGTGCTCGCGGCCGAGGCTGGCGGTCTCCTCGCTCCAGGCGAGTGCGGCACGTACGCCCTTGACCTTGTTGGCGGCGATCGCCTCGCCGTTGCCCGAGCCGCCGATGACGATGCCGAGGCTGTCGGAGTCCTGGGCGGTGCGCTCCGCGGCGCGCAGGCAGAACGGCGGGTAGTCGTCCTGGGCGTCGTAGATGTGCGGACCGCAGTCCACCGGATCGTGGCCGTTGGCCTTGAGCCACTCGACGAGGTGGTTCTTCAGTTCGTAACCGGCATGATCGGAGCCGAGGTACACGCGCATGCGGAGAGTGTGCCATGCGTGTACCCGCACCTCTGTTTCCGGGGGCGCGCGCCTGTGTTTTCGAGGTCCGCTCCCGCGCCGGGCCTGCGTTTGGGGTGGCCGATTTCACACTGGGCCCCTGAACCCGGTGATGCAACGATTCGGACACAGGTGTTCCGTTTCGGCCGATGTCTGGGGTTGCATTCGGGAACTCGCGAACCGAGAGACGAGGGACACGTCAATGAGTGCGCAACCGCCCTTCACGACGGAGGACGCCAGGCCCGGCAACTCCGGCCCGGCCTCGGCCGCCGCCACCGCGTACGGCCATGAGGCAGCCGGTCATGGCCTGCAAGCAGGGCTGAAGAACCGACATCTGTCGATGATCGCCATCGGTGGTGTCATCGGCGCCGGCCTGTTCGTCGGCTCCGGCGCGGGCATCGCCGCCGCCGGTCCCGCCATCCTGCTGTCGTACGCGCTGGTGGGCGCGCTCGTCGTCATGGTGATGCGAATGCTCGGCGAGATGGCGGCGGCCAACCCGGTCTCCGGCTCCTTCTCCGCGTACGCGGACCGGGCGCTGGGCCGCTGGGCGGGCTTCACCATCGGCTGGCTGTACTGGTTCTTCTGGGTCGTCGTGCTCGCGGTCGAGGCGATGGCCGGTGCGGGCATCCTCAACAGCTGGATGCCGGCCGTGCCGACCTGGGGCTGGGCGCTGATCGTGATGGTCGTGCTCACCGCCACCAACCTGTTCTCGGTCGGCTCCTACGGTGAGTTCGAGTTCTGGTTCGCCGGGATCAAGGTCGTCGCGATCGCCGCGTTCATCGTGGTCGGCGGACTGGCGGTCTTCGGTGTGCTGCCGGGCACCCACGACCACGCGGTGGGCCTGGCGAACCTCACCGGTCAGGGCGGCTTCCTGCCGAAGGGGCCGGGCGCCATCCTCACCGGTGTGCTGATGGTGGTCTTCTCCTTCATGGGCAGCGAGATCGTCACGCTGGCCGCCGGTGAGTCCGAGGACCCGCGCAAGGCCGTGGTCAAGGCCACCAACAGCGTGATCTGGCGGATCGGCGTCTTCTACCTGGGCTCGATCCTGCTCGTCGTCACGCTGCTGCCGTGGAACTCCCCCGAGGTCGCCAAGAGCCCGTATGTCGCGGTGCTGAACCACGTCGGCATCCCGCACGCCGGTGAGCTGATGAACGTGATCGTGCTGACCGCCGTGCTCTCCTGCCTCAACTCGGGTCTGTACACGGCCTCCCGGATGGCGTTCTCGCTCAGCGAGCGCGGCGACGCCCCGCGCGCCTTCAGCCGCACCACCTCGCGCGGTGTGCCCGCGACGGCGATCCTCGCCTCGGTCGTCTTCGGCTTCGTGGCCGTCTACTTCGACTACCAGTACCCGAAGACCATCTTCCAGTTCCTGCTCAACTCCTCTGGTGCGGTGGCCCTGTTCGTCTGGTTGGTGATCTGCTTCTCGCAGCTGCGGATGCGCAAGATCATCGAACGGGAGTCGCCGGAGCGGCTGTCGGTGAAGATGTGGGCCTACCCGTATCTGACCTGGGTGACCATCGGGATGATCGTGTTCGTCATCGGCTACATGCTGACCGACAAGAGCGGGCGCGACCAGGTGCTGATGTCCTTCCTGGCAGCGGGCCTCGTACTGGCCGTCGCGTTCATCCGCGGCCGCCGACGCTCGGCGCTCGACCAGCGCTGACCCGGATACGGCGATGGCCCGCACCCTCGGGGGGTGCGGGCCATCGGCGTATGCGGGGTCAGCCCTTGCGGCCGACCAGCTTCCACGCGGCCGGCAGCAAGCCCATCGCCAGCGCCGCCTTGAGGGCGTCACCGATCAGGTACGGCGTGAAGCCCAGGGCGAGCGCCTGGCCGAAGGACATGTGCGCGGCGAAGGCGAGGTAGGGGACGCCCACGGCGTAGATGACCGCCTCACCGACCAGCATCGCGCCCGCCGTCCGCCACACGCCGCGGTCCGCGCCGCGCCGGGCCAGGGCGCCGACCGCCGCCGAGGCGAGCACCATGCCCAGCACATAGCCGAAGGTCACCAGCCCCGCGCCGTGCGCGCCGCCCGCGAACCACGGCACCCCGGCCAGGCCCGCGACCGCGTACAGCGCCAGGGAGAGCACGCCGCGGCGGGCCCCCAGCGCGGTGCCCACCAGCAGTGCGGCGAAGGTCTGCCCGGTGACCGGCACCGGCGAGCCCGGCACCGGTATCGCGATCTGGGCGGCCAGGCCGGTGAGCGCGGCGCCGCCGAGGACCAGGGCCGCGTCGCGCAGCCGGGCGCGGGTGGCGGTGGAGGCGGGCAGCAGGTCGGCCAGGACCTGCTGCGGACGGACGGGTGCGACTGCGAGGCTCATCGGGTCTCCCGCTTGAAGGAGGGCGGTTCAGGACAACGTGACCGTAACCCAGCGCCGTGACCGGCAACACGGTGAGTGGATGACAAAGGCTCGTTCCCACCCGTAGTCGGTTCCGCACAAAGAGCGAGAGCGGGGCAGGGGTCGGCGTGACGCTGGTCACTGGGGAGACCGTCGAAGATGAACCACTTTGCGGCCCGACACGCGATGCGGGGACACTGTGGAGTCTCCCCAACTGAACCTGAGAGTTAGCAGCGCCATGCACGATGCTTCGCCCGCCGCCGCGCGCGAGCTTGCCGACGGCGGGAGAGAACCGCTGTCGGCCGGACTCAAGCAGCGCCATCTGACCATGCTGGGCCTGGGCGGGGTGATCGGCGCGGGCCTGTTCGTGGGCTCGGGCGCCGGGATCGCCGTGGCGGGACCGGGCATCGTGGTCTCGTATCTGATCGCGGGCCTGCTGGCGATGCTGATCATGCGGATGCTGGGCGAGATGTCGGCGGCGATGCCCGCCTCCGGCGCGTTCTCGGTGCACGCGGAGCGGGCGTTCGGGCGCTGGGCCGGGTTCACGGTCGGCTGGCTGTACTGGTTCATGCTGGTCGTGGTGCTGGCGGTGGAGGCCACCGGCGCGGCGACCATCGCGTCCGGCTGGCTGCCGGTGGTGCCGCAGTGGGCCTGGGTGCTGCTGTTCATGGTGGTGTTCACCACCGCGAACCTGACGGCGGTGAAGAACTTCGGTGAGTTCGAGTTCTGGTTCGCCGCGCTGAAGGTCGGCGCGATCGTGCTGTTCCTGGCGCTCGGGCTGCTGGCGGTCCTCGGGCTGCTGCCGGACACCCATGCGGTCGGCCTGGCCAACCTCACCGGCCGGGGCGGCTTCCTGCCGAACGGCTGGAGCGGAGTGGTCTCCGGAGTGCTGGCGGTGGTCTTCGCCTTCGGCGGCCTGGAGGTCGTCACCATCGCCGCGGCAGAGTCCGACGACCCGGCCCGCGCGGTCGGACGGGCGGTGCGCAGCGCGGTGCTGCGGATCGCGGTCTTCTACATCGGCTCGATGCTGGTCGTGGTCACCCTGCTGCCGTGGACCTCGATCAAACCGGGAGCCAGCCCGTATGTGGCGGTGCTCGACCGGATCGGGGTGCCCGCCGCCGCGCAGATCATGAACGTGGTGGTGTTCGTCGCGCTGCTGTCCGCGCTCAACGCCAACCTGTACGGGGCCTCGCGGATGGTCTTCTCACTGGCGGAGCGCGGTGAGGCGCCGCGCGGGCTGCTGAAGGTGACCGGCGGCGGGGTGCCGCGCCGGGCGGTGCTGGCCTCTGTGGCCTTCGGCTTCGTCTCGGTACTGCTCAACCTGATCTGGCCGCACTCGGTCTTCCTCTACCTGCTCAACGCGGTGGGCGCGGTGCTGCTGGTGGTCTGGGGCCTGATCTGCGGCTCCCAGCTGAGGCTGCGCCGCCGGATCGAGCGGGAGGCACCCCACACCCTGTCCCTGCGGATGTGGGCCTTCCCCTATCTGAGCTGGGCGGCGCTGTTGGGAATGCTCGCGGTCCTGGCCCTGATGCTCGGCGACCCGGGCTCCCGTCCCCAGGTGCTCTGGTCCGCCGTCGCCACCGGCGTGGTGCTGCTGGCGGCAGGGGTACGCGAGTGGCGCGCCCGGCGCGACTAAAGCCACAAAAGAGACGCACGACACAATCAGCGCATAACTGACGAGTAATCAGTCACATTGCGTTAACAAAGTGTCCGGATGGCGAACGCGTCGTTGTTGTGGGCGGTGCTCCCCCGCACACTGTGGCGATCCGTACCGCTCTCACCCACTGGACGGTCACGCCAATGAATCGGACACCCTCCCCGATAACCGATACGGCACCCGCCGCGACCGCCTCGGAACAGCGTCTCGGCCACGGACTCAAGCAGCGCCATCTGTCGATGATCGCCCTCGGCGGGGTCATCGGCGCCGGACTGTTCGTCGGTTCGGCGGCGGGCATCGCCGCCGCCGGGCCGTCCATCGTGCTGGCGTACGCGCTGTCCGGCGTGCTGGTCATGCTGGTGATGCGGATGCTGGGCGAGATGTCCGCGGCCAACCCGGCCTCCGGTTCCTTCTCGGTGCACGCCGACCGGTCCATCGGCCCATGGGCGGGCTTCGCCGCGGGGTGGACCTTCTGGACCCTGCTGTGCGTGGGCGTGGCGGCCGAGGCGATCGGCGCGGCCGGGATCATGACCAACTGGTTCCCTGGCACGCCCTCGTGGATGTGGGTGGCCGTCTTCATGGCGGTCTTCTGCGGTACGAACCTGGCGGCGGTGAAGAACTTCGGCGAGTTCGAGTTCTGGTTCGCCGCACTGAAGGTCGGTGCCATCTCCCTCTTCCTCATCCTGGGCGTGCTGGCGATCTTCGGGGTGCTGCCGGGCACGCACGCGGTGGGCGCCGCGAACCTGACCGGTGCGGGGGGTTTCCTGCCCAAGGGCGCCAACGGCCTGGTGGTCGGCCTGCTCGCCTCGGTGTTCGCGTACGGCGGGCTGGAGACGGTGACCATCGCGGCGGCCGAGTCGGAGAACCCGGTCAAGAGCGTGGGCCAGGCGGTGCGCACCGCGATGTGGCGCATCGCGCTGTTCTACGTCGGCTCGATGCTGGTCATCGTCACCCTGATCCCGTGGAACGACGGCTCGTTGACCAAGCACGGCCCGTACGTCGCGGTGCTCGACCACATCGGGGTGCCGGGCGCGGGCCAGTTGATGAACGTGGTCATCCTGGTCGCCCTGCTCTCCGCGATGAACGCCAACATCTACGGCTCGTCGCGGATGGCGTACTCGCTGGTGGCGCGGGGCCAGGGGCCGCGGCTGCTGGGCCGGTTGAACGGTGGAGTGCCGCGGCTGGCGGTGCTGGCCTCCTCCGGGTTCGGCTTCCTCGCCGTGCTGTTCAGCTACTGGTGGCCGACCACGGTGTTCGCCTGGCTGCTGAACATCGTGGGGGCGGCAGTGCTGGTGGTGTGGGCGTTCATCGCGGTGGCGCAGTTGCGGATGCGGCGTCGGCTGGAGCGTGAGGCGCCGGAGAAGCTGGTGGTGCGGATGTGGGCCTTCCCCTATCTGACCTGGGTGGCACTGCTGGGCATCGGCGCGGTGCTGGTGCTGATGGCACGGCAGCCCGACACCCGGGTGCAGCTGTACTTCACCGGTGGCGCGACCGTCGTACTGGCGGCCGTCGGCTACGCGCGCCAGCTCGCGGCGAAGCGCCGCTGACGTCCCTGGCGGCAGCTCGACTGGAGGGCCGGACCCGGTGGTCCGGCCCTCCAGTGCGTTCGGGGTTGCTGCTGATAGCCTGCAATTGCGAATGTGTTGCAATAAGCCGCAGCCGGAGGACCCAGCATGTCCACGTACACCCTTCCTGAACTCCCTTATGACTACGCCGCGTTGGAGCCGGTCATCAGCGGAGAGATCATCGAGCTGCACCACGACAAGCACCACGCCGCGTATGTGAAGGGCGCCAACGACACCCTGGACCAGCTCGCCGAGGCGCGGGAGAAGGACGCCTGGGGGGCGATCAACGGCCTGGAGAAGAACCTGGCGTTCCACCTGTCCGGCCACATCCTGCACAGCATCTACTGGCAGAACATGACCGGTGACGGCGGCGGTGAGCCGCTGGAGAAGGACGGCACCGGTGAGCTGGCCGACGCCATCGCCGAGTACTTCGGCGGGTTCGCCCGGTTCAAGGCGCAGTTGTCGAAGGCCGCGGCGACCACGCAGGGCTCCGGCTGGGGCGTGCTCGCCTACGAGCCGGTCAGCGGCCGGCTGATCGTCGAGCAGGTCTACGACCACCAGGGCAACGTGGGCCAGGGCAGCGTTCCGCTGCTGGTCTTCGACGCCTGGGAGCACGCCTTCTACCTGCAGTACCGCAACCAGAAGGTGGACTTCGTGGAGGCGATGTGGCGGGTGGTCAACTGGCAGGACGTGAACGCGCGTTACCTCAAGGCCAAGCAGCTGCCTTCCGGCCTGCTGGTTCCGTGACGATCGCGGCCCCACGGACGGAAGGCCCCCGCGCGGTGGTGTCGCGCGGGGGCCTTCCCCTTACCCGAGGGGCCGTCCCGCCAGGGACAGCCCGGGGGCCGGATCATAGCGGGCCGGTTCAGTCGAAGATCGGCCCGACCGTGCGGGTGCGCTTGATCTCGTAGAAGCCGGGCGTGGACGCCACCAGCAGCGTGCCGTCCCACAGCTTGGCCGCCGCCTCGCCCTTGGGCGCCGGGGTCACCACCGGGCCGAAGAACGCCACCTGCTCGCCGTCGGCGCCCGGGACCGCGATCACCGGCGTGCCGACGTCCTCGCCGACCAGGCCGATGCCCGCCTGGTGCGAGGCGCGCAGCTCGGTGTCGTAGGCGTCGGTGTCCGCGGCGTCCGCCAACTCCGCGGGCAGGCCGGCCTCCTCCAGCGCGGCGACGATCGTCTCGCGGGTCCTGGGCAGTTCCTGGTTGTGGAACCGGGTGCCCAGCGCGGTGTAGAGCGGGCCGAGCACCTCGCCGCCGTACTTCTGCTCGGCGGCGATGCAGACCCGTACCGGTCCCCAGGCGGTGGCCAGCAGCTCGCGGTACCTCTCGGGCAGGTCTTCCTTGTTCTCGTTGAGCACGGCAAGGCTCATCACATGCCAGCGCACGCTCACCGGGCGCACCTTCTCGACCTCAAGCATCCAGCGCGAGGTCATCCAAGCCCAGGGGCACAGCGGGTCGAACCAGAAATCCGCCGGGATCTTGTCGGTCTCGGTCGTCGTCACAGCCTCTCCCAAGGTCGTTCGATATGAAACGACACACTCCGGGGGCTGAAACACGGGCGATCGTGCGGGCATTCCCGGCCGAAGGGACGCGTGTCACCTCCGCCGCCACATGCGATGATGCGACTTCGGCCGCACCGGCGACGGGGTCGGTGGACGCGGCGGACGAGCCACGAGACGAAGGAGTCACCGTGCCCGGCGAGAACCTGACCCGAGACGAGGCCCGCGAGCGGGCCGCACTGATCGCGGTGGACGGGTACGAGGTGTCGCTCGACCTACGGTCCGCCGTACAGCCGCGGGAGAACACCTTCCGCTCGGTTACCACGGTCCGGTTCCGCTGTGCCCGGCCGGGCGCGGCGACCTTCGTGGACCTGGTCGCCCCCTCGGTCAGCTCGGTGCGGCTCAACGGGCGCGAGCTGGACCCCTCGGCGGTCTTCGACGGCACCCGGATCGCGCTGGACGGCCTCGCCGAGAGCAACGAACTGGTGGTGGACGCGGCCTGCGCGTACAGCCGGACCGGCGAGGGGCTGCACCGCTTCATCGATCCCGAGGACGGCGAGGTCTACCTCTACACCCAGTACGAACCGGCCGACGCCCGGCGGGTCTTCGCCAACTTCGAGCAGCCGGACCTGAAGGCGCGGTTCCGCTTCGCGGTGACGGCCCCCGAGGGCTGGACGGTGTGGAGCAACGGCGCGGAGGAGTCCCGGGACGGCGGTGTGTGGCGGTTCGCGCGGACCGCGCCCATCTCGACGTACATCACCTGCGTGGTCGCGGGCCCGTACCACTACGTGACGGACACCTACCGGCGCGGCGACCTGGAGGTCCCGCTGGGCGCGATGTGCCGCAGGTCGCTCGCCCAGTACTTCGACGCGGACGACATCTTCCAGATCACCAAGCAGGGCCTGGACTTCTTCCACGACCACTTCGACTACCCGTATCCGTTCGGGAAGTACGACCAGGCGTTCGTGCCGGAGTACAACATCGGCGCGATGGAGAACCCCGGACTGGTCACCTTCCGTGAGGAGTTCGTCTTCCGGGGCAAGGTGACCCAGGCTTCCTACGAGGGCCGGGCCACCGTCGTGCTGCACGAGATGGCGCACATGTGGTTCGGCGACCTGGTCACCATGGAGTGGTGGGACGACCTGTGGCTCAAGGAGTCGTTCGCGGACTTCATGGGCTCGTTCTCGCTGGTGGAGGCGACCCGGTTCACCAACGGCTGGGTCTCCTTCGCCAACCGGCGCAAGGCGTGGGCGTACCGGGCCGACCAGTTGCCGTCCACCCATCCGATCACCGCCGACATCCACGACCTTGAGGACGCCAAGCTCAACTTCGACGGCATCACCTACTCCAAGGGCGCGAGCGTGCTGAAGCAGCTCGTCGCGTACGTCGGCCAGGAGGCCTTCCTGGAGGGCGCCCGGCGCTACTTCAAGCGGCACGCGTTCGGCAACACCCGGCTGGCGGACCTGCTGTCCGTGCTGGAGGAGACCTCCGGTCGGGACATGGCCGAGTGGTCCCGGGTGTGGTTGCAGACCGCGGGACTCAACTCCCTCACCCCGCAGGTCATATGCGGTGCGGACGGTCGCGTGGCGGAGCTCGCGGTGCTCCAGGAGGGCACGCCGCTGCGCCCGCACCGGGTGGCGGTCGGGCTGTACCGGTGCGGCGCGGACGGCGCGCTGGAACGTTACGCGCGGGTGGAGGCGGACGTCGCCGGTGAGCGAACGGTCATCGGCGAGCTGGCCGGGGCCGAGCGGCCGGAACTGGTGCTGGTGAACGACGAGGACCTCACGTACTGCAAGGCCCGCTTCGACGAGCGGTCGTTGGACACGCTGCGGAGCCACCTGGGCGACCTGACCGATCCGATGGCCCGGGCGCTGTCCTGGTCGGCGGTGTGGAACCTGACCCGGGACGGGCTGCTGCCCGCGCAGGACTACGTGCGGCTGCTGCTGGACTTCGCCGGGCGGGAGACCGACATCGGCGTGCTGCAGATGCTGCACACCTGGGCGCAGAGCGCGCTCGACCACTACGTCGCGCCCGAGTGGCGCGCGGAGGGCGGCCGGGCGCTGGCCGAGGGCGCGCTGCGGGAGCTGCGGGCGGCCGAGCCGGGCAGCGGGCACCAGTTGACGTGGGCGCGGTTCTTCGCCGCGACGGCCTCGTCCCAGGACGAACTGCGGCTGCTGCGCGGCCTGCTGGACGGAGCCGAGAAGGTCGAGGGGCTGGAGGTGGACCAGGAGCTGCGCTGGACGTTCCTGCTGCCGCTGGCCGCGCACGGTGCCGCGGACGAGGCGGACATCGCGGCCGAGCTGGCCCGCGACAACACCGCTTCCGGCAAGCGGCACCAGGTGCGGTGCCTGGCCGCGCGGCCGTCGGCCGAGGTGAAGGCGGAGGCCTGGCGCCAGGTGGTGGAGTCCGACGAGCTGTCCAACGCCCTTGTGGAGGCGGTGATTTCGGGTTTCACTCAGGGCAACCAGCGGGAGCTGCTGGCGCCGTACGCGGCGAAGTACTTCGCCGCGCTGGAGCGGGTGTGGGCCGAGCGCTCGATCGAGATCGGCATGGCCATCGTCCGCGGCCTCTACCCCATGCTCCAGGCCACCCGGCAGACGGCCGACACCACGGCCGCCTGGCTGACCACCCACCCCAACGCGGCCCCCGCCCTACGCCGTCTGATCCAGGAGTCCCACTCCGACCTGACCCGTTCCCTGCGCGCCCAGGAGGCCTCCAGCCGGGGGTGATCGGGGGCCGGCCAGGGCCAGTTGAAAACCTCCCGCCTCCGCAGCGGGGGTTGCGCGCCGTCGCGGTGGAAAGAATTCGGGCACCGACGCGCAGCCCAAGGGGATCCAGGGGGCGCCCCCGTGTGGGGTGGAGGGGCAGGGGGAACAACCGAACGGGGGTCGAACATGGGTACTTTAGCCCCACGGTGTCCCGATTTGTCGACGACCCTGTAACAGGGGTTAAGTGCCGTGCCACACGCGGGAATTCGGTGGACATGAGCCATGACACCACCCCCCTCGGCCCCCGCCACCTCGTCCATCTCGAGCGCACCCAGCGCCGTGTGATGACCGCACGCGAACTGCGCGCCCACGGTGTACCGGCGAGTGTGCTCGCCGACCGGTGCCGGCCGGGCGGCCCCTGGCAGCAACTGCTGCCAGGGGTCTTCCTGCTGCACTCCGGCCCCGCCACCGGCGAGGAGCGCCTGCACGCCGCCCTGCTGTACGCCGGACAACCGTCCTCCGGACTGGACAGCCGGGCCACCCAGGCGATGGTCACCGGCCTCGCCGCGCTCGCCCTGCACGGCTTCCGTACCGTCCCCCCGCTGTGCGCCCTGGACCGCGTCGACGTCCTCGTTCCCCGCCAACGCCGACTACGCGCCGTCGGCGATGTCCGCATCCGCCGGGCCAACTCCCTGCCGCGGCCGGTGTCGGTCCTCGGGCTGCCGTGCGCCCCGGTGCCCAGGGCGGTCGCCGACGCCGTCGCCGGGCTCGGCGACCCCGAGGCGGTCCGCGCCCTGCTCACCGAGTCGGTACGCACCGGAGACTGCGAAGCCGCCTCCGTGGTAAGGGAGTTGAACAACGCCCGACTGCTCTCCCGCCCGCACGTGGAGCGCGCCGTCGACGCCCTGCTCGCCGAGGGCCGGGCCATCGCGGAGGGCCGTCTGTACGAGATGGTCCGCCAGTACGGCCTGCCCGACCCGGTGTGGAACGTCGACCTACGGCTGCCCGGCGGCCCGCACCTGGGCAGCGTGGACGCGTACTGGCCGGACCACGCCGTCGCCCTGGAACTGGACGCCAGGGCGCCCCGGCACGACGACGACGCGCTGTGGCAGCAGCACGCCCGTGCCCGTGAGCACCTGGAGCAACTGGGCATCGACGTGATCATCACGACCCCCAGGAAGCTGCGCGAGTCGCTTGAGCAGCAGGCGGCCGTCGTCAGGACCGCGCTGCTGGGCGCCGACGACCGGGGCCCGCACGCCTACGTGGCGGTGCTCCCCCGCTGATCACGCCACGCTGTACGCGTTACACGCCCGTGGCAGGATGGCGTCAAGTCTTACCAGGCCGCACATCGCACCCCAGAAGGAGCTCCCGTGCCGGGCACCAACCTCACCCGCGAAGAGGCGCAGCAGCGGGCGCGTCTGATCACTGTCGACTCCTACGAGATCGACTTGGACCTCAGCGGGGCCCAGGAGGGAGGCACGTTCCGGTCCGAGACCGTCGTGCGCTTCGACTCCGCCGAGGACGGCGCGGACTCGTTCATCGACCTGATCGCGCCGACCGTGCACCAGGTCGTACTGAACGGCAAGGAACTGGATCCGGCCGAGACCTTCCAGGACAGCCGGATCGCGCTGCCGTCACTGACCGCCGGACGCAACGAGCTGAAGGTCGTCGCCGACTGCGCGTACACCAACACCGGCGAGGGCCTGCACCGCTTCGTCGACCCGGTCGACCAGCAGGCGTACCTGTACACCCAGTTCGAGGTGCCGGACGCCCGCCGGGTGTTCGCCAACTTCGAGCAGCCGGACCTGAAGGCCACGTTCTCCTTCACCGTCACCGCTCCCAAGGGCTGGGAGGTGATCAGCAACGCGCCGGTGCGGGCCACCGCGACCGAGCCGGACAGCGGCACCGTCCAGCACGTCTTCGAGACCACCCCGCGGATCTCCTCGTACATCACCGCGCTGATCGCCGGTCCGTACCACAGCGTGCACAGCACCTGGGAGGGCGAGGGCCGCAGCGTCCCACTGGGCCTCTACTGCCGCCCGTCGCTCGCCGAGCACCTCGACGCGGACGCGATCTTCGAGGTCACCCGGCAGGGCTTCGACTGGTTCCAGGAGAAGTTCGACTTCCCGTACCCCTTCGCCAAGTACGACCAGCTGTTCGTACCGGAGTTCAACGCCGGCGCGATGGAGAACGCGGGCGCGGTCACCATCCGCGACCAGTACGTCTTCCGCTCCAAGGTGACGGACGCGGCCTACGAGACCCGGGCCGAGACCATCCTGCACGAGCTGGCCCACATGTGGTTCGGCGACCTGGTCACCATGGAGTGGTGGAACGACCTGTGGCTGAACGAGTCGTTCGCCACCTACACCTCGATCGCCTGCCAGGCGTACGCGCCGAACAGCCGCTGGCCGCACGCCTGGACGACGTTCGCCAACTCGATGAAGACCTGGGCGTACCGACAGGACCAGCTGCCGTCCACCCACCCGATCATGGCCGAGATCCGCGACCTGGACGACGTCCTGGTCAACTTCGACGGCATCACCTACGCCAAGGGCGCCAGCGTGCTCAAGCAGTTGGTGGCCTATGTCGGGATGGAGGAGTTCTTCCAGGGCGTACGGCAGTACTTCAAGCGGCACGCCTGGGGCAACACCCGGCTGACCGATCTGCTGGGCGCGCTGGAGGAGACCAGCGGCCGGGACCTGAAGGCCTGGTCGAAGGCGTGGCTGGAGACCGCGGGGATCAACGTCCTGCGACCGCAGATCGAGTTGGACGCACACGACCGGATCGCCGCGTTCCACATCAAGCAGGAGGCCCCGGAGCTACCGCAGGGCGCCAAGGGCGAGCCCGTGCTGCGCCCGCACCGCATCGCGATCGGCGTCTACGAGATGCGGGACGGCAAGCTCGTGCGCACCGAGCGGATCGAGCTGGACGTCACCGGTGAGCTGACCGAGGTGCCGCAGCTGGTGGGCCGGCACCGTCCGGCGGTCGTCCTGCTGAACGACGACGACCTGTCGTACGCCAAGGTGCGGCTGGACCCGGACTCGCTGGCCGTGGTCACCCGGCACATCTCGGACTTCGCCGAGTCGCTGCCGCGCGCACTGAGCTGGGCGTCGGCGTGGGACATGACCCGCGACGGCGAGCTGGCCACCCGCGACTACCTGGAGCTGGTGCTGCAGGGCGCCGCCAGGGAGTCCGACATCGGCGTGGTGCAGTCGCTGCACCGGCAGGTCAAGCTGGCGCTCGACCTGTACGCCGACCCCGAGTGGCGGCCGACCGGTCTGGCCCGCTGGACCGAGGCCACCTTGGAGCAGCTGCGGGCGGCGGCACCGGGCAGCGACCACCAGCTGGCCTGGGCGCGGGCGTTCGCGGCCACCGCGCGCACCGACGAGCAGCTCGACCTGCTGGCCGGGCTGCTGGACGGCTCGCAGCAGATCGACGGCCTGGTGGTGGACGACGAGCTGCGCTGGGCGCTGCTGGAGCGGCTGGCGGCCACCGGCAGGGCGGACGCGGCGGCGATCGACGCCGAGCTGGCCAGGGACGCCACCGCGGCGGGCGAACGGCACGCGGCCACCGCCCGCGCGGCCCGGCCGACGGCGGAGGCCAAGGCTGCCGGGTGGCAGTCGGTCGTGGAGTCGGACAAGCTGCCGAACGCCGTCCAGGAGGCCGTGATCGGCGGCTTCGTCCAGACCGACCAGCGGGAGCTGCTGGCACCGTACACGGAGAAGTACTTCGCGGCGGTCAAGCAGGCCTGGGAGACCCGCTCGCACGAGATGGCGCAGCAGATCGTCGTCGGCCTGTACCCGACGCTCCAGGTCTCCCAGGAGACGCTGGACGCCACGGACGCCTGGCTGGACTCGGCCGAGCCGAACGCCGCGCTGCGGCGGCTGGTGGTGGAGTCCCGGGCGGGCGTGGAGCGGGCGCTGCGGGCACAGAGGGCGGACCGTGCGGCGGGCGCCGCGCGGAGCTGACGCGGAGGGCGCGGCGCGAAAGCGCAGCAAAAAGGGGTGCGGGGGACCTCCCCCGCACCCCGCCGTGCCGAAGGCCCTAGCTCCTGGTCTTCTTGCGGCTCTTGTCCGTGACGATCACCAAGCCCGCGATCACCACGAACAGCAGCACCGGGATACCCACGTACAGCCCGAGGGTCTGGCCGATGCTCAGGCCGGGACCGGGGTCCTCACCGTCGTCGTGGATGAGCGCGAAGGCGGGGGACGACATCAGCAGCATCAGCGTCGTACCGGCGGCTATCGCACCGGCGCGCAGGGCATTCTTGTTGACCACGTTCCCAACGTAGCGAAGGTTCCTGGACACCGCGCGGCCGGGGTGGCCCTTACCGGTGCAGGCCCTCGCGCACCTCGTCCACCAGGGCGTGCAGCCGGGGCGAGGCCGCGAGCTGGTCCAGGGTGACCGGGCGGCCGGTCGGGTCCGCGATCGGCAGCCGCCAGTTGGGGTACTGGTCGAAGGTGCCCGGCAGGTTCTGCGGGCGGCGGTCTCCTATGGTGTCCGGCAGCCAGATCCCGACCATCCGGGCGGGGGTGCGCAGCAGGAACCGGTGTACGGCCCGGATCGCGCCCTCCTCGTCGCCGGGGCCCTCCGGCAGCAGGTCGAGCCGGTGCAGCAGCGCCAGCCACTGGGCGACGTCGGCGGCGTCCTCGGCCTGCTCGATGGCGAGCGGCCGGGCCAGGAGGCCGAGCCGGTGCCGCAGCTCCACATGCTCACCGGTGAGGCGGGCGGCGGTGCTGGGCAGGTCATGTGTGGTGACGGTGGCCAGACAGCCGGAGCGCCAGGCTTCGGGGGGCAGCGGTCGGCCGTCGCCGTCGCGCTCGAACCACAGAACCGAGGTGCCCAGCACTCCGCGTTCGGCTAGCGCCTCCCGCACGCCCGGTTCCACGGTGCCCAGGTCCTCGCCGATCACCACGGTTCCTGCCCGGTGCGCCTCCAGGGCGAGGACGCCGAGCATGGCCTCGGGGTCGTAGCGCACATAGGCGCCCTCGGTGGGCGGGCGGCCCCGCGGCACCCACCACAGCCGGAACAGTCCCATGATGTGGTCGATGCGCAGTCCGCCCGCCCGGCGCAGCACACCGCGCAGCAGTTCCCGGTACGGCGCGTAGCCGGTGGCGGCCAGGGCGTCCGGGCGCCAGGGCGGCAGCGCCCAGTCCTGGCCGTGCGGATTGAACGCGTCCGGTGGCGCGCCGATGGACATGCCGGGCGCCAGCGCGTCCCGTAGTGCCCAGGCGTCGGCACCGGACGGGTGGACGCCGACCGCCAGGTCATGGACGATGCCCGGCGCCATTCCGGCGTCCCGCGCGGCGAGTTGGGCGTGCTGGAGCTGGCTGTCGGTCAGCCAGGCCAGCCAGCAGTGGAAGTCGACCCGGTCCAGCACCTCGGTACGGGCGCGGGCGGTCTGCGGTGAGCGCGGGTCGCGCAGGCCCGTGGGCCAGGAACGCCAGTCGGGGCCGTGGACCTCGGCGAGCGCGCACCAGGTGGCGTGGTCGTCGAGGGCCTGCCCGCGCTCGGCGAGGAAGTCGCAGTAGGCGGCGCGCCGTCCGGGGGTCAGCGGCACGGTCCTGACGAGTTCCAGCGCGGCGCTCTTGAGCCGCCACACCGCGTCGCGGTCGATCAACTCCCGCTTCTCCAGCACGCTTTCGCGCAGCACGGCGGCCTGCGCGAGCAGTTCGGCGGCCCGCTGCCGGGCCGCCGGGGGCAGGTAGGCGTACTCGGGGATGTCCTCGACCCGCAGGTAGACGGCGTCGGGGAAGCGGCGTGCGGAGGGTCGGTACGGCGAGGGGTCCGCGCCGGGGACGGCGCTGTGCAGCGGGTTGACGGTGATGAACCCGGCGCCCAGCGAACGCCCGGCCCAGGCCGCGAGATCGGCGAGGTCGCCCAGGTCGCCCATGCCCCAGGAGCGGTCGGACAGCAGCGAGTAGAGCTGCACCATGAACCCGAAGGAACGGCCCCGCGGTTCCGGAACCCGCTGCGGCACCACGATCAGCGGCGCGACCGCGGTGCGCCCGTCCGGTACCCGTACCCGCAGCATGTGGTAGCCGAGGGGCAGCGGATCGGCGTGCCCGGGCACCTGCTCGCCGGTCTCCAACTCGACCGCGCACACCGTGCCGTCCGGCAGTTCCGGCAACCGGGAGCGGAGCGCCGCGCCCGCGCGCAGCACGAGGCAGGGCGGCAACAGGCGGGTGCGCAGCCGCTGTTCGTGCGCGGCCAGCGCGTCGCGTACCGCCTGCGGGCTTGAGGCGTCCACGCCGAGCGCGGCGAGCACCGTGATCACGGTGGCCTCGGGCACCCGGACCACCCGGCCCGGCGCGGGCTCGTAGCGGGTGTCGACTCCGTGCAGCGCGGCGAGCCGCGCCAGTGGATGGCAGTCGGCGTCCTCCACCTCCGCGGGCGCCGTTCCCATCAGATCTCCATCGGCCCCAGGCTCGCGGCGGTGGTCACCACGGCCACCGGCTCGCTGGTCAGCGCGGGCTCGGCGGGCAGCGGCGGCTCGCTGGTCAGCGGCGCGTCCTCGACCAGGGCGGGCTCCGAGGTGAGCGGCTGCTCGGGGCACCCGCATTTGGCGTCGGGGAGGTCGAACGGAAGTAGATCTGTGGGAACGGCCACGGAGATCCTCCGGTGCTCGCTAGGGACGACCGGAAATCCTCCGGCCGTCGGTGGGGACGGACACGTCACCATCTACCCAATCGGAGCGGAGCCATCCGTCCCGATTTCCACCACTGCCCGCCCGGCCCATGGCGCGGCGGTCTCCACCTGCGCGGCGAGCGCCAGCAGCGGCCCCTCCGCGCCGTGCGCCGCACCCAGCATCATGCCGATCGGCAGCCCCGACTCCGACCAGCCCACCGGCAGCGAGATCGCGGGCAGCCCCGCGATGTTCCACGGCCCGGTGAACGGCGTGAACGCGATCTGCGCCGCGAAGTCCGCGGCCGGATCGGCGTCGTCGCGCAACGCGCCCACCGGTGGCGGGAGTTGGGCCAGCGTCGGGGTGAGCACCGCGTCGTACCCGGCGACGGCGGTGGCGAACTTCCGGCCGACCGACTGCATCGCCGCCAGCGCCCGCACGTAGTCGAGACCGCTGGCCGCCTGCCCCTGCGCGCGCAGCCAGCGGGTCATCGGCGTCAGCTCCGACTCGCGCGCCGCGGGCACCGAGGGCAGCGCGGCCAGCACCGCCCACACCGGGGTGAAGGCGTCCCGGTCCCCAGGATCGAGCGGCTGCGGTACGTCGACCACCGCATGGCCGAGTTCGGCGAGCAGCGTGGAGGTCTTCTCGTAGACCTCCAGGATCCGCGGGTCGACGGTCACCCCGGGGACGTCCGGCCGCGCCCAGCGGGCGATGCGCAGTCGGCGCGGGGCGCGCTCCAGCGCGTCGCACCATTCGAGGAACGGGCGCTCCGGCGGGGCGAGCGGCGCAGGGTCGCCCGGTACGTGCGCGGACATCACGTCCAGCAGGGCGGCGGCGTCCCGTACGGTCCGGGCCAGCGGGCCGGGCACCCCGAGCCCGCTGACGTCGCCCAGCGGCGCCGGGCTGATGCGGCCCCGGCTGGGCTTGAGCCCGACGAGGCCGCAGCAGCTGGCCGGGATCCGGATGGAGCCGCCGCCGTCCGACCCGTGCGCGGCGGACGCCAGCCCCGCGGCGACCGCGGCCGCGGCGCCGCCGCTGGATCCGCCCGCGCCCCGGGTGAGGTCGTACGGGGTGCGGGCGGGGGGCCCGACCAGGCTCTCGGTGTAGGCGGGCAGCCCGAACTCGGGCGTGTTGGTCTTGCCCAGCAGGACCGTGCCGGCCTCGTGGAGCAGCTCGGCCTGGCGGCTGGACGCGCCCGCCACGTGGTCGGCGAAGGCGGCCGAGCCCATGGTGAACCGCACACCGGGCACCGGAACCAGGTCCTTCACCGGCACCGACACCCCGAGCAGCGGCGGCGGCGCGTCCCCCTCGGTCAGCCGCCGCTCGGCGCGCCGGGCGTCGTCCAGTGCCCGTTCCGGGGTGACGGTGAGGTAGGCACCGACGGTGTCGTTCAGCCGGTCGATGCGGGCCAGGTAGTGCCGGGTCAGTTCGACGGGCGACAGCTCGCCCTCCCGGATGGCCGCGGCCTGCTCCAGCATCGTCAACTCATGTGGTTCCGCCATGTCCTTGACAGTACGCCTCGCGCGGGGGTTTGCCGGTTTCGTTCTTCGGGGGCAGGCACCGCGAACCCCCTAGCGGGACGTAACCGACATAATGATCAGGCGCGTTGACACTGCGGCGAGCCGGTGATGGGCTCGACGCGTCGCGTGAAACCGTCCCCCCAGCCTCACGCGTCCGCGAACGCGTTGCCCTCCTCTCCCCCCGCTCCGCAAGGAGGAACCGTGCTCCCCCGGCGCAGGAAGCCCACCGTGGCGGCGTTCGTCGCCGCCGTCATCGGCAGTGTGCTCGGTGGCGCGCCCTGCGCGGTCGCCGCGCCGGCGACCGGTCTGACCCTGCTGACCACACCGGACGGCGGGACCGCCGCCGGACAGCCGCCCGCGGTGTGGCCGAGACCGCAGTCACTGCGCGCACAGGGCCAGTTCACACCGGTCACCCCCACCGTCGCGCTGGTCGCCGGCGGCGGCGCCGACCCTTACGCGCTGGACTCGCTACGCGACACCCTGCGCACGGCGGGCGCCCGCGACATCCGGGACACCGCTCCCGGCGCACCGCTGCCCGCGCAGGCGCTGGTGGTCTACGCGGACGGCCCGGGCGCCGACTCCGCGCTGAACGCGCTGGGCGCGCCCGACCGCGGCGACCTGCCGTCCGGCGGCTACCAGCTGGCCGTCGGACACAACGGCGACCGGGACACCGTGGCGCTGTCCGGGGTCGGCCCGGACGGCCTGTTCCACGCCGCGCAGACGCTGCGCCAGCTCACCCAGACCAGCGGCGCGCAGCGCGGCTTCGCGGGCGTGGTGGTCCGCGACTGGCCGTCCACCGCGCAGCGCGGCATCACCGAGGGCTTCTACGGCCAGCCCTGGACCACCCAGCAGCGGCTCGCCCAACTGGACTTCATGGGCCGCACCAAGCAGGACTTCTACCTCTACGCCCCGGGCGACGACCCGTACCGTACGTCGCGGTGGAGCGCCCCCTACCCCGCCGCGGCGCGGGACGACTGGCGGACGCTGGCGGCACGCGCCCAGCGCAACCACGTCACCCTGGGTTGGGCGGTGGCGCCCGGCCAGTCCCTGTGCTTCTCCTCCGCCGACGACCTCAAGGCGCTGTTCCGCAAGGTGGACGCGATGTGGGCGCTGGGGGTGCGCGCCTTCCAACTCCAGTTCCAGGACGTCAGTTACACCGAGTGGCACTGCTCCGCGGACGCCGCCGCCTTCGGTAACGGCCCGGGCGCCGCGGCCCGCGCCCAGGCCAAGGTGGCCAACGCCCTTGCCCTGCACCTGTCCGCGCGCTACGGCAGCGCGGCGCCGCCGCTGTCGGTGCTGCCCACCGAGTACTACCAGGACGGCACCACCGCCTACCGCGGCGCGCTGGCCGCCGCGCTCGCTCCCGGCGTCGAGGTGGCCTGGACCGGCGTCGGGGTGGTACCCGCGAAGATCACCGGAGGCCAGTTCGCCGACGCCCGGGCCGCGTTCCGGCATCCACTGCTGACCATGGACAACTACCCGGTGAACGACTACGCGCAGGACCGTATCTTCCTCGGTCCCTACGCGGGCCGCGACCCGGCCGTCGCCGCCACCTCGGCGGGTCTGCTGGCCAACGCCATGCAGCAGCCGTCCGCGGGCCGCATCCCGTTGTTCACCGCCGCCGACTACGCCTGGAACCCCAATGGCTACCAGCCGCAGGAGTCCTGGCAGGCGGCCGTCAACGACCTGGCGGGCCAGGACCCGGACGCCCGCGCCGCGTTGACCGCGCTGGCCGGCAACGACGCCTCGTCCCCACTGGACTCCAACGGCGAGTCCGCCTATCTGCGCCCGCTGATCGACGGCTTCTGGAACGCCTACGCGGGCACCGACGACTCCGCGCTGCGCACCGCGGCGGACCGGCTGCACGCCGCCTTCGACACCATGGCACAGGCCCCGCGGCGGCTGGGCGCCCTGGCGGGCGGCGCCTTCGGCACCGAAGTGCGGCCCTGGCTGCAGCAGTTGGGGCTCTACGGGCAGGCGGGGGGGTCCGCTGTCGACATGCTGCTGGCCCAGCGGCACGGTGACGGCGCACAGGGCTGGCAGCGGCAACTCGCCGTACAGCGCGCCCAGCACGCCATCGCGCAGTCCACCGCCACCGTGGGCGACGGGGTGTTGGGGCCGTTCCTGATCAAGGCGCTCGGCGCCGCCAACGCCTGGACGGGGGTGCGCGCAGACCGCCCGCAGGCGACGACGTCGCTGGGCTCGGCGCGCTCCACCGACCCGTCGCTGATGACCGACGGCAACGACGCCACGTACTGGTGGAGCGACCACCCGCCGCAGCCCGGGGACACCTTCGGCGTGGACCTCGGCTCGGCCCGCCCGGTCAGCCGGGTGCGGATCGCGATGGGCTCGGGCGACGACTCCCCGGCGGCCGAGGACATCCTGCGGGACGCGGTGCTGGAGTACTCGGCGGACGGCGGTACGTGGCGGACCGCCGGTACGTACCAGAACCAGCAGACCGTCACCGCCGCCTTCCCCAAGGGCGCGACCGCACGCTACGTACGGCTGCGCGCCGCCTCCGCACAGCCCAACGCGGTGGCGGTGCGCGGTTTCGACGTGACCGCGGTCGGCGCGTTCCAGCCCCGGGTCACCGGGCCGTCCTCGGCCGACGGTACGCCGCCGTCCACCGTGGTCAGCGGTGATCCGGAGGTCCCGTACCAGGCGGCCGGCCGCGACGGCGGCGCACTGACCATGGCGTTCGGCGCGTCCCGCGCCCTGGACGGGCTCACCGTGCTGACCGCGCCCGGCGGCGGAGCGCGGGGCACGGTGGAGGCCGAGGTGGACGGCCGCGGCTGGCAGCGGGTCGGTCAACTCGGCGACGGATGGACCGAGTTGGCCGCCCACGGGATACGCGCGGACGCGGTGCGGATCAGTTGGGTGTCCGGCGCGACACCGCCCGCCGTCTACGCGGTGGTGCCGTGGTTCGGCGACGCCCCCGCCGCCCGGCTCACCGTCGACCAGCCCACGGCCGACGCCGACGTCGGCGGCCAGGCCACCGTCGGCGCGCGGCTTTCCACCCTGCGCCCGGACGACGTGCACGGCACGGTGGAGGTGAAGGCCCCGAAGGGGTTGAGCGTACGGGCGCCCGGTCAGCTGGTGCTGCGGCGCGGGGAGACGCAGGCGGTGCCGCTCGCGGTGTCCGTCGCGGGGGACGCCAAGGCCGGCGCGTACCCGATCACCGTGGCGTTCACCGCGGACGGCCGGACGGTGACGCAGACGGCCACCGTGCGCGCGTTCCCGCGCACCGGTGGGCCCGACCTGGTGCGTGGCGCCCGGGCCAGTTCGTCCGGCGACGAGACGGCGGCGTTCCCCGCCTCGGCGGTGGCGGACGGCAGGCTGGACACCCGCTGGTCCTCACCGGCCCAGGACGGCCAGTGGGTGCAGGTCGAGCTGTCCCGTCCGGCCCGGGTCGGCCGGGTCGTGCTGCGCTGGCAGGACGCCTACGCCAGCGCCTACCGCGTGCTGGTCTCGTCGGACGGCCGCTCATGGCGCACGGCGGCGACGGTCACCACGGGGCAGGGCGGCACGGAGACGGTGCGGATGGACGAGGCGGACACCCGGTTCATCCGCGTCCAGTGCGACCAGCGGGCGACACCGTACGGGATCTCGCTGTGGGAGCTGGAGGCGTACGCGGTGCAGGGCGCGTCGTAGCGCTGCCACCCGGGCCATTCACCGGGCGGGCGCGGGCGCGTCGGCGCTCGGCGCCCGTGGCGCTGTGCACCATCGGACAGCGTGCACCACCATGGCTACCTCTGGGTCGGCGACAAGGCCGTCTTCGACGACGACGGGCTGCGACGGATGCCGGTGGCGCCCTGGGCGGCGGACGACCCGGAGGAGACGGTGCAGCGGCAGGCCGCTTACCGGGCCTGGACGGAGACGTTCACCCGTTCCGAGGTGCCGCCGCTGGAGACGGCGCACTGGCTGCTGAAGTCCCCGGCCCTGATCCGTGGCACCTGGGACGACCCGGCCGAGGCGGTCGGCTGGCTGGACGGGGTGCTGCGCGAGTACCGCCCGCGCTTCGCCGCCGAGCACGACCGGGATCCGGAGCGGCTGGCCCGCCAAGTGGCGCGCGCCGCGCAGACGTTGGCGCACGGCGGCGACGTCTCGCTCGGCTACTACCTGACCCGGCCGACGTTCCTGTCGGTGGCCGTGGTCACCTGCTCACCCAACCGCGCGGACCCCGCCCTTCCGTGCCCTACTCCGCACCCTCCGGGTCCTCCACCCCCTCCACGAAGTGATCGAACTCCCCAGCCTTGACCCCCTTGACGAAGGCATCCCACTTGGCGGGCGTGGTCACGGCGACGACATCCGGCTCGTCCGTCTCCCGGATGTAGATCATCCCGTCCTCCCCTGTGGTGACCTCAAGCGCCACGGATTTCCTTTCCCCCTCAACAACTTCCTGCGGCGGCCATGGTTCTGGAAGAAGAGGGGTCACCGCAACGGGAGACTCCACGCTGGGGGCGGGCCACCGGCGGCTGTCCGCTCTGTACCCGGAAGGCGGCTGGCCGGTGCTTCACGCGGTGGCGACGTCGATGGCCACCGGCTGGGAGATCACCGCGACCCAGCCGGACGCTCACAAGGGGTTCGGCGTTCCGCTCATGCCCGTACGGCGAGCTGGCCGAGCCCAAGCTCCGCCCAGGCCGCCCGCACAGGCGAACCCCCGGACCGCACCCGCTGCGGTCCGGGGATCGCCGGACACACGAAGGCCCGGATGTCAGGCGGAGATGCCGTCGATCCGGGCCATGGCGTCGTCCGCGCCGTATGGCTGCAGGTATGGCAGCCAGCGCGGGTCCCTATGGCCCGTGCCGATGATCCGCCAGGCCAGGCCGGACGGCGGAGCTGGCTGATGGCGGAGCCGCCAGCCGAGTTCGGCGACATGGCGGTCGGCCTTGACGTGGTTGCAGCGGCGGCAGGCCGCGACCACGTTCTCCCAGGAGTGCTGACCACCGCGGCTGCGCGGAATGACGTGGTCGACGCTGGTTGCGGCGCACCCGCAGTAGGCGCATTTACCGCCGTCCCGCGCGAACAGCGCGCGACGGGTGAGTGGAACAGGCCCCCGAAAGGGGACGCGTACGAACTTGGTGAGCTTGACGACGCTGGGCGCCGGAAGGACGCGGGTCGCGCTGTGCATCAGGGCGCCGGACTCCTCTAGGCATACGGCCTTGTTGTTCAGTACGAGGATGAGCGCGCGGCGGAGCGGTACGACGCCGAGCGGCTCGTACGACGCGTTGAGGACAAGGACATGCGGCACGGATGCCTCCCTTATACGCCGGCGGCGCGTGGCTCGCGCCGGGACGATCTCTCCCAGTGTCGCCGCAAGCCTGGTCATGGCGCCACCATGACCGGGTAACGACCTCAGGGTGTTTTCCCGCACACTTCCTTACATCAGAGCATTACGGACAGCCCACCAGGCGACCAGCCCTGATCAGCCACGATCAACGCGTCAGGTTGACCGCGTTACCCCGTTAGGGTGGTTGTTCGGCCCGCCGCAGCGTGGCGGCCCGATCCGGCCCGAAGGCCGGACGCATCCCGCTAAGGAAGGTTTCATCTGTGCTCCGGCCCTGGTCCTTGATCGCGGCTGCCGACTCCACCCCCGGTGCCGCAAGCCTCGACCACGCCCAGAAGTCGGCCTCCAACGCCGCGACCTGGGTGGAGAACAACTGGGCGAACTGGCTCACCACCGGTCTGCAGATCGTGCTGATAGTGGTCATCGCCATGGTCCTGCGGGCCATGGTCCGCCGCATGATCACCCAGCTGATCGCCCGGATGAACAAGCACTCCGAGCACCGGCAGATCGGCGGGCTGGGCGGACTGCTGGTCAACACCGAGCGGCGGCGGCAGCGCAGCGAGGCGATCGGCTCCGTGCTGCGCAGCGTCGCGTCGTTCCTGATCATGGGCACCGCGGCACTGATGGTGCTCTCCCTGATGCGGATCGACCTCGCCCCGGTGCTGGCCAGCGTCAGTGTCGCGGGTGTGGCGGTCGGTTTCGGCGCGCGCAACCTGGTCACCGACTTCCTCTCCGGCGTGTTCATGATCCTTGAGGACCAGTACGGCGTCGGTGACGTGATCGACGCGGGTGTCGCCCAGGGCACGGTGATCGAGGTCGGCCTGCGGGTGACCAAGCTGCGCGGGGACAACGGTGAGATCTGGTACGTGCGCAACGGCGAGGTCAAGCGGATCGGCAACCTGAGCCAGGGCTGGGCGACGGCCGTGGTGGACGTCCAGGTCGGCTACTCCGAGGACCTGGACCGGGCGCGCACGGTGATCGGGCAGGCCGCGAAGGAGATGAGCGAGGAGGCGCCGTGGGACGAGACGCTCTGGGAGCCGGTGGATGTGCTCGGCCTTGAGTCCGTCTCCGCGGACTCGGTGGTGATCCAGGCGCAGGCGAAGACCATGCCGGGCAAGGCCGCCGCCGTCGCGCGCGAACTGCGCTGGCGCATCAAGAAGGCGTTCGACGCGGAGGGCATAGTGATCGTCGGCGGTGCGCCCACCGCGCTCACCGAGGACACCGCCGCCGACCCGTCGGCCGCCATGGCCGCCCCCTCGGCGCTGGCCAACCCGACCTCCCCGCAGTCGACGGCCGCCGCTCCGCTGCCGCCGGAGCCGCCGACGGCCCCGCATCTGGAGAAGTGACAGAGCAGTAGCGGCGCCCCGCACGATGCCGGGCGCCGCTCGCGTTTCCGGCAGCGCTTCGATTTCCCGGTGCACGCCCCTTGACGGGGCAATCGGCGGGCCCTAACTTTCCAGTCATCGATAGGAAAGTTTCCTAATAGTGCACTCGCCGGTGCCCGCACCGTCGCTTCACCTACGATCACCAGGGACCCGCGAGGGAGGGATCAGGACCGTGGCCGGGACACCGGGAACACCGCGCGTGCTGCGCGCCATGAACGACCGCGCCGCGCTCGACCTGCTGCTGGAGCACGGCCCGCTGTCCCGCACCCGGATCGGCGAGCTGACCGGCCTGTCCAAGCCCACCGCCTCCCAGCTGCTCGCCCGGCTGGAGGCCGCGGGCCTGGTAGTCGCCACCGGCACCACCGCCGGACGCCCCGGGCCGAGCGCCCAGCTGTACCGGGTGAACCCGGACGCCGGATACGTGGCCGCGCTCGACGTCACCCCGGACCGCATCCTCGCCGCCGTCGCCGACATCGGCGGCGAACCGCGCGGCCAGCACACCATCAGCACCAAGGGGCGGCGCGCCGGCCGGACTCTCAGCCAGGTGATCGAGGCGGTGGACGCGGCGGCCAAGGCCGCCGGAACCGACCGGTCCAGGCTGAACCGCGTGGTCATCGGCATCCCCGGCGCGTTCGACCCGGTCTCCGGCAAGCTGCGGTACGCGGGCCATGTGCCCGGCTGGCACTCCCCCACCCTGCTCGACGAACTGCGCGAGACGCTCGGGGTGCCGCTCGCGGTGGAGAACGACGTCAACCTCGCCGCCGTCGCCGAGCAGCGGATCGGCGCGGCCGTCGGCTGCGAGGACTTCGTGTTGTTCTGGGCGGAGGAGGGGCTCGGCGCGGCCATAGTGCTCGGCGGTCGGCTGCACCGCGGCGCGACCGGCGGCGCGGGCGAGGTCGGTTACATGCCGCTGCCCGGGGCGCCCGTACTGCACAACGTCAGCCGCGCCAACACCGGCGGCTTCCAGGAACTGGCGGGCGGCGAGGCCGTCCTCAAACTGGCCCGGCTCAACGGGCTGAAGGCCCGCACCCCGCAGGAGGCGGTCGCCAGGGCGGTCGCGGAGGCCACCGGCAACCCGGACGACCAGGACGCGCTGGCGGTACTGGAGGAGTTGGCGGTGCGCTTCGCCACCGGGCTGGCCTCGATCGTCGCCGTGCTGGACCCGCAGCTCGTCGTGCTCTCCGGTGGCGTGTTCACCGCGGGGGGTGAGGAGTTGCGGTCCCGTATCGAGGAACAGCTCCACCAACTGGCCATTCCGCGGCCGCGGTTGCTGCTCAGTGCGGTGGAGGGGAATCCGGTGCTCTCCGGAGCGGTGTCGCGGGCGCTTTCGGACGCCCGCGACGAGTTGTTCGACACCACGACGCCCAGCCGTACGTAACTAGGCCCTGCCCCGGGCTCCTGCAAGCACCCGGGGACAGGCCCCGAACCCCCACCGGGGGCCAGCCCCGGCCCCCTTCGTCCCCGCATGCCTTCTGGAGGGCAATATGTCCAGACTACATAGGATTTGTTCCGCCGCCGCGGTCATAGCCGCGACCGCCCTGCTGGCCGGAGCGTGCACCGGCCAGAGTGGTGGGCAGGCCGGGGACGATCCCAACAAGGACGTCACCATCAACTTCTGGCATGGGTGGAGCCAGCCGAACGAACTCAAGGCGATCAACGGTGACATCGCCGCGTTCGAGAAGGCGCACCCCAACATCCACGTACATGTCGTACCCAACGTCAACGACGACAAGATCAACCAGGCGCTGCGCACTGGCGGTTCGGACTCCCCCGACGTCATCTCCTCGTTCACCACCGACAACGTGGGGAAGTTCTGCTCCTCCGGAGCTCTGGTCGACCTCGGGCCCTTCCTGAAGAAGTCCGGAATCGACCCGCAGAAGACCTTCCCCAAACCGATGCTCGACTACACCGCCTATCAGGGCACCCGCTGCACACTGCCGCTGCTCGGTGACGCCTACGGGCTGTACTACAACAAGGACGCCTTCAAGGCCGCCGGAATCACCGCCCCGCCGAGGACCATGTCGGAGTTCAAGGCGGACGCCGTCAAGTTGACCAGGCCGCAGGGCGATTCGTACACCCAGCTCGGCTTCATGCCGGACTTCCACGGATACGAGTCCACGCCCGCGCACTACGTCGCCCAGTGGAGCCCCACGTACTTCGACGCCCAGGGCAGGTCGCAGACGGCCAAGGACCCGGCCTTCGCCAACATGTTCACCTTCCAGAAGGACCTGGTGAACTCCCTCGGCGGCTACGCGAAGTTGGAACGGTACCGCAGCACCTTCGGCGACGAGTTCGGCGCCAAGAACCCGTTCCACACCGGTCAGGTGGCCATGGCGGTGGACGGCGAATGGCGTCTGGGCATGGCCAAGGACGCGGGGGTGAAGTTCCCGATCGGCGTGGCGCCGCTGCCCGTACCCGACGACCAGGCGAACACCTACGGAAAGGGCTACATCACCGGAACCATCGTCGGCGTCGCCGCGCACAGCGCGAAACAGAACGCGGCCTGGGAACTGGTGAGGTTCCTGACCACCGACACCAGCGCGGTGGTCGACTTCGCCAACGCCATCCACAACGTGCCGTCCACGTTCGCCGCGCTCAGGTCGCCGAACCTGACCGTCGATCCGAACTTCCGGACGTTCCTGGACATCGCCCAGAACCCGCACAGCAACACCACCCCCGCCAGCCCCAACGGCGGCCAGTACCAGGTCACCCTCCAGGACTTCGCGTACTCCTACGAATCCGGAAGGGCCACCGACCTCCAGGCCGGGCTGCGCGGCGTCGACCAGCAGGTGGACCGCGACATCGCCCAGACGAAGTAGCGGCCATGAACACCATGACGCTACGGGCCAAACGCCGCCGGTCGGCGCTGGTGACTTTGGGATTCCTCGCCCCCTGGATCATCGGTTTCAGCGTGTTCTTCGCGTATCCGCTGATCTCCACCGTCTATTTCTCGTTCATGCACTACGACGGATTCCGGCCGCCGACCTGGAACGGCGGCCGGAACTGGAGTTACGTCTTCACTCAGTACCCGCTGTTCTGGCCCGCGCTGCGCAACACCCTGTGGCTGGTCCTGGTGATGGTCAGCACCCGGGTGGTCTTCGGGCTGGGCGTCGGACTGCTGATCACCAGGATCAGGACCGGTACCGGGTTCTTCCGCACCGCCTTCTACCTGCCGTATCTCGCCCCGCCGGTCGCCGCGACCATGGCCTTCGCCTTCCTGCTCAACCCGGGCACCGGTCCGGTCAACCATCTGCTGGGCAGCATCGGACTGCCGCAACCCGGCTGGTTCAGCGATCCTTCCTGGTCCAAGCCCGCGCTCACGCTGCTCGCGCTGTGGGGCATCGGCGACCTGATGGTCATCTTCATGGCCGCGCTGCTCGACGTGCCCAAGGACCAGTACGAGGCGGCCGAGTTGGACGGCGCGGGCCCCTGGCAGCGGTTCCGCTACGTCACCCTGCCGAACATCTCGCCGATCGTGATGTTCGCGGTGGTCACCGGGGTCATCCAGACCATGCAGTACTACACCCAGCCCATCGTCGCCGGGAAAGTGGCCAGCGGAATCATCGGAAACTCCGGGCAGCAATTCGAACCCGGCTATCCCCAGCAGTCCACGCTCACCCTGCCGCAACTCGTCTACAACCTGGGCTTCCAGCGATTCGACACCGGATCGGCGTGTGTGATCGCCCTGATTCTGTTCGCCCTCGCCATGGCCTTCACCGCACTGCTGATGCGGCGCCGCGGCGGCCTGATCCAGGCGGGAGACTGACCCGCGATGACCGATGTCCTCACCCCGCCCAGAACGGTTTCCCGGCCGGTTACCGATCCGGCCCGAGCGGTACGCCGCAAGGCGGTGCTGCGCTGGATCGCGGTACACGCCCTCGGCATCGCGGCCGCGTTGTTCTTCGTGCTGCCGTTCGTGTTCGTGGCGCTCACCTCGTTGATGAGCGACAACCAGGCACTGACCAGGGCGCTGTGGCCGCACCCGTTCGTCTGGCACAACTACGTCACCGTGTTCCGCACCCCGGGATTCCTGACCTGGTGGAAGAACAGCCTGATCTACGCGGGCGCCGGCACCGTACTCACGGTGTGCTCCAGCATTCCGGTGGCGTACGCGCTCGCCAAGTTCCGCTTCCGCGGCCGGAACCTGTCGCTGATGCTCGTGGTGGCGACCATGATGCTGCCGCCGCAGGTCATCGTCGTGCCGATGTACCTGTTCTGGGCCAACCAACTCCATCTGACCGGCACCCTGTGGCCGCTGATCATTCCGATGGCCTTCGGTGACGCGTTCACCATCTTCCTTCTGCGGCAGTTCCTGGTGACCATTCCCAACGAGTACGTGGACGCGGCACGCGTGGACGGCTGCGGTGAACTGCGCACGCTGCTGAGAGTGGTGCTGCCGATGGCCAAACCGGCCGTTGCCGCGGTCGCGTTGTTCCAGTTCTTCTACTGCTGGAACGACTACTTCGGCCCGCAGATCTACGCCAGCGAGAATCCGGCCGCCTGGACGCTCAGCTACGGCCTGGAGTCCTTCAAAGGCGCCCACCAAACCAGTTGGAACCTCACCATGGCGGCCACCATGCTGGTGATGGCCCCGGTGATCATCGTCTTCTTCTTCGCCCAGAAGGCGTTCGTCGAAGGCGTCACACTGACAGGAGTGAAGGGCTGACCACGGAAATGAAACTCGCGGTCGTGGGGGGCGGTTCCACCTACACCCCCGAACTCATCGATGGATTCGCCAGGTTGCGCGACACCCTGCCGGTAAGGGAACTGGTGCTGATCGACCCGGCGGCCGAGCGCCTGGAACTCGTCGGCGGCCTCGCCCGCCGGATCCTCGCCAGACAGGGCCATCCGGCCAGGGTCAGCACCACCGCGGACCTGAACGCCGGGGTCGAGGACGCCGACGCCGTACTGCTGCAACTGCGCGTCGGCGGCCAGGCGGCCCGCCAACAGGACGAGACCTGGCCGCTGGAGTGCGGCTGCGTCGGCCAGGAGACCACCGGCGCGGGCGGTCTCGCCAAGGCGCTGCGCACCGTGCCCGTGGTGCTGGACATCGCGGAACGGGTCCGCCGGGCCGCCCCCGACGCCTGGATCATCGACTTCACCAACCCGGTCGGCATCGTCACCCGCGCCCTGCTCCAGGCGGGCCACAAGGCGGTCGGACTGTGCAACGTGGCCATCGGGCTGCAACGGAAGTTCGCCGCGCTGCTGGACGTACCCCCCGAGCGGCTGCACCTGGACCACGTCGGCCTCAACCACCTCACCTGGGAGCTGGGCGTACGCCTCGGCGGCCCGGACGGCAAGGACGTGCTGCCCGAACTGCTCGCCGAGCACACCGCCGCCATCGCCGACGACCTGCGGCTGCCGCGCGCCGTCCTGGACCGGCTCGGCGTGGTCCCCTCGTACTACCTGCGCTACTACTACGCCCACGACGAGGTGGTACGGGAACTGGACAACAAGCCGTCCCGGGCCGCCGAAGTAGCCGCGATGGAAGGGCAGTTGCTGGCCCTTTACGCTGATCCGGCGCTGGACGAGAAGCCCGGACTGCTCGCCCGGCGCGGCGGCGCCTTCTACTCGGAGGCCGCGGTGGCCCTTGCCGCCGCGCTGCTCCGGACGGCGTCCGTTCAGGAGGGCGGGGACGTCCAGGTGGTCAACGCGTACAACAACGGCACGCTGCCGTTCCTGCCCGACGACGCGGTGATCGAGGTCCCGGCCGTGGTCGGCGCCACCGGTGTGCGCCCGCTGCCGGTGCCGGACCTCGATCCGCTTTACGCCGGGCTGATCTCGGGCGTCACCGCGTACGAGGACCTGGCGCTGGCCGCGGCCTTGCACGGCGGCCGGGACCGGGTGTTCAAGGCGCTGCTGGCACACCCCCTGATCGGCCAGTACGAGTACGCGGAGCGGCTGACCGACCGCCTGATCGCACACAACCGGGAGCACCTGGCGTGGGCCTGACCACCTCCGAGCCGTCCGTGCCGGGCGGCGTGCTCGCCATCGACGCGGGCAACAGCAAGACCGATGTGGTGATCGTCGCCGCCGACGGCTCGGTGCTCGGCACCGCACGCGGCGGCGGTTTCCACCCGCATCGGATCGGCGCGGCCAAGGCGGTCGCGGGGCTCGCCCCGCTCGTCGCCCTGGCCGCCCACGGGGCCGGACTGGCGCCGGACGGCGGCCCGTTGGTCGAGCAGGTCTCCGCGTGTCTGGCCAACGCCGACTTCCCGGTGGAGGAGCAGCGGCTCGAACTGGCGCTGCACGGCTACGGCTGGGGTCGGCGCACCCAGGTGGCCAACGACACCTTCGCGATACTGCGCGCCGGGGTGGCCGAGCCGCGCGGGGTCGCGGTGGTGTGCGGTGCGGGCATCAACTGTGTGGGGATGCTGCCGGACGGGCGGACCGCCCGCTTCCCGGCGGTCGGCCGGATCTCCGGTGACTGGGGCGGCGGCGCGGAGCTGGCGGAGGAGGCGCTGTGGTGGGCGGCGCGGGCCGAGGACGGGCGCGGCGAGCCGACCGCGCTGGCCGCCGTGCTGCCCGCGCACTTCGGCCTCGGGTCGATGTACGCGCTGATCGAGGCGCTGCACCTACAGGAGATCGCCGCGACCCGCAAGCACGAGATGGTGCCGCCGCTGTTCCGGGTCGCGGCCGAGGGCGATCCGGTGGCGGTGCGGATCGTGCGGCGGCAGGCCGACGAGGTGGTCGCCCTGGCGTCGGTGGCGCTTGACCGGTTGGGGCTGCTGGCCGAGGAGGCGGCGGTGGTGCTGGGCGGCGGAGTGCTGGCGGCGCGCCATCCGCTGCTGATGGACAGCATCGCCGACCGCCTCGCCGCCGCCGCGCCGAAGGCCGTACCGCGCGTGGTCACCGCACCCCCGGTACTGGGCGCGGCGCTGCTGGGCCTGGACCGGTTGGCGGCGAGCGACGGGGTCCGCGCCCGGCTGCGGCGGCACTACGAAGCGGATGCCCCACAACGGGCGGAGACGTAACAGGCCGGAAATTGATGCAAGTTGCCCTTAAATCTGACAGAAACCCGCTAAATGCTGCCCTTTTGCTGGCCGTACCGCCCCGGGAACCAGCGGGCGGCGACCCGGCGTGATAGCACGGAGGAGACGCGTAGGTGTTGCGGTCAGGGCAAGATCGTAAGAATCACTAGGTGGATGTCAGTCCTGGTGTCCATACTGGCTGGCTGAGGAGAGTTGTTCCCTCGGGGCGGAGAGGGGGCGATGCGCGGTCAGCGCCCATGGGGGAGGGTCAGGTTGACACACACGCAGACCAGCGGTGGTGCCATGTCCGCGTGGCTGCCCGGGCCACGGCGGGCCGCCTGGGCCGAGGGCGTCGACCGGCTCCGGGACGCGGCCACCACCGAACCGGGACGACTGCGGATCATCGGCGCGGTACTGGCGCTGCTGATCGTGGCGTTCGGCGCGGTGACCGCCTGGCAGATCACCGAGCGGTCCTCGGCCGCCCGGGACGTGGCCACGCGCAGCGAGCCGCTGAGCGCCGACGCCGCCGAGATCTACCGGTCACTGGCCGACGCCAACACCACGGCGGCGGGCGGCTTCCTGGTCAGCGGCCAGGAGCCCGCGGCGGTGCGGCAGCGCTACGAGAACGACGTGCACACCGCGGCCCAGCTGATCGCCAACGCCGCGGCCAACAGCCAGGGTTCGGCCGACGCCCAGACCCAGGTCACCCTGCTCAACGAACAACTCCCGGTGTACACGGGACTGGTGGAGACCGCGCGCGCCAACAACCGGCAGGGCCTGCCGCTGGGCGGCGCCTACCTGCGGTACGCCAACGACCAGATGGCCGGCAGCCTGCTGCCCGCCGCCCAGAAGCTGTACCAGACCGAGACCGGCCGGCTCAACGGCGACTACGCGGCGGCCAAGTCGCTGCCCTGGGCCGCCTGGATACTCGGCCTGCTCGCCCTGGGCTGCCTGGTGTGGGCGCAGCGGCGCACGTACCTGCGCACCAACCGGGTGCTCAACCCGGGCCTGCTGGCGGGCACGGTGGCGGCTGGACTGGCGCTGGTGTGGCTGGTGGCAGGCCACACGGTGGCCCGCACCGACCTCGGCGACTCCTGGGACCACGGCGGCAGATCGCTCCAGGTCCTCAACCAGGCCCGGATCGGCGCCCTACAGGCCCGCGGCAACGAGAACCTGACGCTGGTGGCGCGTGGCGCGGGCGCCGCGTACGAGGGCGCGTACAAGAAGGGCATGGCCGCACTGGACGGGCCGGGCGGCCTGCTGACCCGGGCGCTCTCGCTCGCCGACGACCCCCGCGGCCGTGCCCCCGTCCAGCAGGCGGCCGACGGGGTGGCCCAGTGGCGGTCCCGGCACGCGGTGGCCAACGGCGACGACACCAACGGCGACTACGACTCCGCGCTGGCGTACGTCATCGGCGGCAAGGACTCCTCCGGCAAGGAGATCACCCAGACCACCGGGCAGTCGTTCGACACGGTGGACCACAGCCTGCAGCAGGCGGTCGACCATGAGACGGGAGAGTTCCAGCAGGCGGCGGGCGACGCCCGGGACTCGCTGACCGGGCTGCCGGAGGGCGTCGCGGTGCTCGCGGTGCTGGGCGCGGCGGGCGCGGTGCTCGGCATCGGCCGACGGCTCTCGGAGTACAGGTGAGCAGGCCAGTGCGGCGAAGTGGCGAGGGGAGCGAGCCGATGAACGGATCGAGCGGTACCCGGAGGTCCTGGCGGCGCCTTCCGCCCCGGCGTCCGCGGCTGCGCGGCTGGGGAGGCGTGGCCGCCATGGCGGGCGCGTGCGCCGTGGCGCTCACCGCGACGCTGCTCCCGCTGCTGCCGTGCGATGCGGCGACCCAGGGCGCCGAGCCGTCCCGCGGCCCCGGTGTGGCCCAGGCCAGACAGGTCTCGGTGGACGACTCGTGCACCCACCCGGAGGCGAGCCTGCGCCCGTCGTCGGCCTCGGGCGACGCGGTGAAGCGGATACAGCAGCACGGCTACCTGACCGTCGGCGTGGACCAGAACAGCTATCTGTGGGGGTACCGGGACCCGGAGACCGGCCAGCTCGTCGGCTTCGACATCGACCTGGTCAAGGCCATCGCCAAGGAGATCCTCGGCAGCGACGCGAGGATCGTCTACAAGACGATCCCGACCGACCAGCGCATCACCGCCGTCCAGGACCACTCGGTGGACATGGTGGTGCGCACCATGTCCATCACCTGCGACCGGATCAGGCAAGTGGCCTTCTCCACCGCGTACTTCGAGGTGGGTCAGCAGTTGCTGGTGCCCAAGACCGGCACCGCGGTCACGGGCTTCGACGACAGCCTGAACGGCAGGACGGTCTGCGCCGCCTCGGGTTCCACCGCCGAGGCGCTGCTGGAGGCCCAGCCGCACGGCTCGCACCTGCTGCGGGTGCCCAACCAGCTGGACTGCCTGGTGCGACTGCAACTGGGCCAGGCCGACGCGGTGTTGACGGACAACGCGCTCGCCGCGGGCCAGGCCGCCCAGGACCCCGCCGTACACCTGATCGGCCAGCCGCTCACCCAGGAGACCTACGGCGTGGCGATGAACCTTGCGGACACGGACCTGGTACGCCGGGTGAACAAGGTGCTGGACGACTACCGCTCGGGCGGCGCCAACAGCCCCTGGATGCAGGCGTACGACAAGTGGCTGGCGCACAACCTGCCGGGCGTGACCGGCCCTCCGGCACCGCTCTACAAGGACTGAGGCGATCATGACAGCGGTACGGATGACGAGGACAAGAGGGGAGTTCGATGGCCGCAGCGGGTCCTAGTGGTCCGGTGATGAGCCGGGAGGAGGTGGACCGCGCGCTCGCGCGGCTCAGCTCGGAGTACGAGGCCATCGAGTCCTCGCTGCTCGCGCTCCAGGACCATGCGGGCCGCAGGCTGCTTGAGGGGGCCGAGCTGACCGGGGAGACGAAGGAACGGTGGGCCACGGCCGAACCCGCCATCCCGCTGCTGTGGGCGCACTTCGACGCGTACGGCACCGCGCTCGACACCGCCCGTGAGCTGCGCGGCAGACGCCGCTGGCCGTCCCCCGGCGATCTGGCCGAACTGACCGATCTGCTGCGCGGCTCCGGGGTCACGGTGTCCGGCGGCGCGCTGCCGGATCTGGCCCGCCCGCTGACCGGCCCGGCCCGGCTGAGCGAGCAGATCAGCCTGGAACAGCTCGTGGAGCGGATGAACGGCTGGTACCAGCAGGTCATCGAGGTGGTCTCGGCGTCCGACGCGGTCTGGTCGGCGCTGCCCGCCCGTATCGACCTGCTCTCCGCCGAGGCCCAGCGGGTACGGTCGCTGGCCCGCTCGGTCGGTGTGACGCCCGGCGAGCACCCGGCCGGGGACGACCTGGAGCGGCTGCTCACCGATCTGGCCGCGCTGCGCGCCGAGGTGGTGGCCGATCCGCTCGCCTTCTGGCTGCCGCCCAGGGGCCGTCCGGCCAACGGCCGCCCGGACACGAGCCGTTATGAACGTGCCGAGCGCGAGCTGGAGGACATCCGCCGCGAGGTCGAGGCGGTGCTGCACGTTCGGGACGACGCGGAGGACCGGCTGCTGCGGCTGCGGGACGTGCTCTCGCGCGCCGACCGTACCCTCGCCGAGGCGCGCGCCGCGCGTGGCGAGGTGCTGGCGAAGATCGCCGCGTCCGAGGTCCCGGCGGTCAACGGGCCGGCCGCCGTTCTGCGCGAGCAGTTGGCCGCCGCCGCCGAGCACCACCGGGCGGCCCGCTGGCATCTGCTGTCACCCCTGCTGGACGACCTGGAACAGCGGGCGGACGAAGAACTCGACCGGGCTCGCGCCTCGTTGACCGCGGTGACCGCGCCACTGGCGGTCCGGGCCGAGCTGCGCGGCCGGTTGGACGCGTACAAGGCGAAGGCGGCGCGGCATCGAGTGGCGGAGGATCCGCTGCTCGTGGAGCGGTACGACCAGGCACGGCGGCTGCTGTGGAGCGCGCCGTGCGATCTGCGGGCGGCGGAGCACGCGGTGCGGCGCTACCAACAGGCGGTCACGGAAGTGCTGGTGCCCGGAGGACAAGGCGGTCCGTCGGACCGTGGAGGAGAGACCCGATGAAGTGTGGACGGCCGGGCTGCGCCGGGACGTTGGAGGACGTCGGCGGCGGCGAGCTGTACTGCGACACCTGCGGACTGGCCCCGGCGGCCACCGCGGGCAACGGCGGAACCGGAGGCTCCGCGCCTTCCGTGCCGTCCGCCCGGAGCAGTAGCGGAAGCGGTTCCTCAGCGTCCTCCTCGCGCACCTCGGGTTCCACCTCGTCGCGTTCCTCCCGGCGTTCGGTGTCCGGGCGGTTGTCCGGCGCCACCTCGGGGCGTTCGGTGTCGGTGCGCAGTTCGCGGTCCGGAAGCAGCGGTTCGGCGCGCGGCAAGCTGGGCGCGGGGCTGGTGTCGGTACCGACGATCCCGCGGCCCGACCCGCGTACCGCGGTGCTGACCAACCCGGAGGTTCCGGAGCGCAAGCGGTACTGCAGCAAGTGCGAGGCGCAGGTGGGCCGTTCGCGCGGCGACCGGCCGGGCCGCACCGAGGGGTTCTGCACCAAGTGCGGCAACCCGTACTCGTTCACCCCCAAGCTGCGCGCCGGTGATGTGGTGCACGGGCAGTACGAGGTGGTCGGCTGCCTCGCGCACGGCGGACTGGGCTGGATCTATCTGGCGGTCGACCGGGCGGTGAGCGACCGCTGGGTGGTGCTCAAGGGCCTGTTGGACACCGGGGACGAGGACGCGCTGGCGGCGGCGGTCTCCGAACGGCGGTTCCTGGCCGAGATCGAGCACCCCAACATCGTGCGCATCTACAACTTCGTGGAACACCTCGACCAGCGCACCGGCACCCTCGACGGCTACATCGTCATGGAGTACGTCGGCGGCAAGTCGCTGAAGGAGATCGCCAACGACCGCCGGACCGCGGACGGCCGGCGTGAGCCGCTGCCGGTGGAGCAGGCGATCGCCTACGGCATCGAGGCACTTGAGGCGCTCGGCCATCTGCACAGCCGCAACCTGCTGTACTGCGACTTCAAGGTGGACAACGCCATCCAGCAGGAGGACCGGCTCAAGCTGATCGACATGGGCGCGGTCCGCCGGATGGACGACGCGGACAGCCCGATCTACGGCACCATCGGCTACCAGGCGCCGGAGGTCGCCGAGGTCGGCCCGTCCGTCGCCTCCGACCTCTACACCGTCGCCCGTACCCTCGCCGTGCTCACCTTCGACTTCCAGGGCTACACCAACGTCTTCGCGGACAGCCTGCCCGATCCCGAGCACATCGAGGTCTTCTCCAAGTACGAGTCCTTCTACCGGTTGCTGGTACGCGCCACCGACCCCGATCCCGGGCGGCGGTTCGCCTCGGCGGACGAGATGGGCGAGCAGCTCACCGGTGTGCTGCGGGAGGTCGTGGCGCTGCGCACGGGTCGGCCGCGCCCGGCGCTGTCCACCCTGTTCGGGACCGAACTACGGGTGGTGGACACCGTGTTGGTGGCTCCGCGCGAGGGCGAGGTGTCGACGCTGGGCGCGCGGACGCTGCCCACCGCAGGACCCGGCCTGCTGCGGCTGCCCCGCCAGGTCCGCCGGGGTACGGCACCGGCGGGCGGCGGGCAGCCGCTGGCCGTGCCGGGGCAGCGGGCGGCGGCTTACCCGGCCGCTGCCTCCCTACCCGCCGGAACCGGCACCGCCGCACAGCCGGCCGGCCAACTGACGGGGCCGGCCACGCCGGAGGCCTTCGGGCCCGACGGCCCGCACATGATCAACGCGGGCGGCGGAAGCGTCACCTCCACCCGCGCCGTCACCGCGCCGCTGGACGGGCACGCCGCGGCCCTCGCGCTGCCGGTGCCGCTGGTGGATCCGGGCGACCCCAACGCCGGTTTCCTGGCCGGGCTGCTGGCGGCGGCGCCCGCCGAGCTGATCGCGGCACTGGCCGCGGCGCCCACCGACTCGGTGGAGAAGCGGCTGCGCGAACTGCGCGCCCGGCTGGAGATGGGCGACCGGGAGAACGCCGCCCGCGCCCTCACCGCGTTGGAGGAGCAGCACCCCGATGACTGGCGGGTGGTCTGGTACCGCGGGCTGTGGGCGCTCACCGAGAGCGACCACGAGACCGCGGCGCTCGCCTTCGACGCGATCTACGACGCGTTCCCCGGCGAGTGCGCGCCCAAGCTGGCGCTCGGCATCTGCGCCGAGGTGCTGGGCCAGTTGGACAACGCCGCCGAGTACTACGGGCTGGTGTGGTCCACCGACCAGGCTTACGTCAGCGCCGCGTTCGGCCTTGCCCGGGTGCGCTTGGCGTCCGGCGACCGGACCGCCGCGGTGCGCGCCCTGGAGTCGATCCCGGAGTCCTCGATCCACTACACCGCGGCCCAGGTGGCCGCCGTGCGCGCCCGGCTGCGCGCCCGTCCCGCCCAGGACCCGCTGTTCGACGACCTGACCGCGGCCTCCGGGCAGGTGGAGAAACTGGGCGCGTTGGGGCTGGACGCGGTCCGCCGCGAGGAGCTGGCAACCGAGGTGCTGGGCAGCGCCCTCGACTGGGTGTTGGCGGGCCGACACGGCACCCCGAGCGGTACGGTGCAGGTCGCCCTGCTGGGCAACGCCGTTGAGGAACGGGAGCTGCGCTTCGGACTTGAGCGCTCGTACCGCGTCCTGGCCCGGCTCGCCCAGCGCGGCGAGGAAAGGATCGAACTGGTGGAGCGGGCCAACCGCTTCCGCCCCCGGACGTGGGTGTAGCCAATGCCGCAACTGACCGTCTGCCCGTCCTGTGCCGAACGGCTTGAGCCCGAGGACAAGTTCTGCGGCAACTGCGGTACGAACCTCGCCGCCGCGGCGGTCGCCCGCAAGCCCTGGGAGCCGCCCTCCGACACCGACGGCGGCCTCGTCGCACCCCGTAGCGGGGAACCGGCCGCCGAGACGGCCGCCCGCGGCCCGCACGGCCCGGCGACGGGGTACGGCCCGCCGCCGCCCCGCCAGGAGTCGGACGCGGCGCCCGGTGACTACGGACTCGCGCCGCCCGAGCGGTCCGCGCCCGCCGCCCCGGACCGGGCGCCGCGACCGGACCACTCGGCACCGGGCGTGGTGCCGCGGGCGGGAGCCACCGATCCGCGCGAGGTGCTGCTGGCCGAGGGGGGATCCCCGGCACGGATGTGCGTGGCCTGCGGCACCGGCAGCGTTGACCCCGACGGCTACTGCGAGCACTGCGGGCACGCGCAGCCGCGCGAACGCGACCACATGGAGCAGGAGTTGCCCGGGGTCGCGGCGGTGACCGACCGCGGGCTGCGGCACCACCGCAACGAGGACGCCTTCGCGCTCTCCGCGGTCGCCCTGCCGGACGGCGGCTCCGCGGTGGTCGCGGTGGTCTGCGACGGGGTGTCGTCCGCGGCCCGCCCGGACGAGGCGTCGGCCGCCGCGGCCCGGGCGGCCAACGCCTCGCTGCGTGTCTCGCTGACGGGCGGTGCGGCGCCACGGGAGGCGATGCACGAGGCGCTGCTCACCGCGGCCGAGTCGGTCAACGCCCTCGCCAACGACCATGATCCGGACCCGGCGGCGAACGCCCCCGCGTGTACCTGCGTGAGCGCCGTGACCACCGGTGATCTGCTCACCGTCGGCTGGATCGGCGACAGCCGGGCGTACTGGATCCCGGACGACCGCATGGGCGAGCGGCCCGCCCGGCTCACCGAGGACGACTCCTGGGCGGCCCGGATGGTCGAGGCCGGTCTGATGTCCGAGGCCGAGGCGTACGCGGATGTCAGGGCGCACGCGATCACCGGCTGGCTCGGCGCGGACGCGGTGGAACTCGACCCGCACACCGCCTCGTTCCAGCCCGACCGGCCGGGCGTGGTGGTGGTGTGCACCGACGGGCTGTGGAACTACGCGGAGTCCGCCGCCGAGTTGGCCGCCGTCGTACCGGTCGACGCACGCGACCATCCGCTGCGCTGCGCGCAGACCCTGGTCGGGGTGGCGCTCGACGGCGGCGGCCACGACAACATCACGGTCGCGGTACTGCCGTTCCCCACGCCGCAACCCGGCTGACCGCGGGGTGAGCCCCACTTCCGCACAACGCCGCACTCCGAGGCGCCACTTGCTGACAAAAAGGGTCAAGGAGCCCGTCGATGGCCAACTTTTCGAAGTCGCATGTCCCGCAGTTCACCGCCGAGGTCTACCAGAACGAATACCTGCCGGAAGGCGCCGGTGAGGTCAACGCGATCGTGACGGTGACGTCCACCGGCGGCGGCACCACCGGCGGCCGCCCGGGAGCCGGTGCTTCCAGCGCCGCCGTGGTGATCATGGTGGACTGCTCGGGGTCGATGGACTACCCGCCGACCAAGATGCGCAACGCCCGGGAGGCCACGGCCGCCGCGATCGACACGATCCGCGACGGTGTGGCGTTCGCGGTGGTCGCGGGCACCCACAAGGCCGAGGAGGTCTACCCCGGCAACGGGCGCACGGCGATCGCCGATCCGGCCACCCGCGAGCAGGCCAAGCAGGCGCTGCGCAAGCTCAAGCCCAGCGGCGGCACCGCGATCGGCACCTGGCTACGGCTCGCCGACCGGTTGCTGTCCTCGGCCGATGTGGCGATACGCCACGGCATCCTGCTGACCGACGGCCGCAACGAGCACGAGACGCCGGAGGAGTTGCGGGCCGCACTGGACGGCTGCGCCGGGCGCTTCACCTGTGACTGCCGTGGTGTCGGCACCGACTGGGAGGTCAAGGAGGTCACCGGGATCGCCTCGGCGCTGCTCGGCACCGCCGACATCGTGGCCGATCCGTCCGGTCTCGAAGCGGACTTCCGTCAGATGATGGAGACCGCGATGGGCAAGGAGGTCGCGGACGTCAGCCTGCGCCTGTGGACTCCGCAGGGCACCCGGATCAAGTACGTGAAGCAGGTAGCGCCCACGGTGGAGGAGTTGACCGACCGCCGGGTCGAGGCGGGGCCGCGGGCCGGGGACTATCCGACCGGTTCCTGGGGGGACGAGTCGCGCGACTACCACGTCTGCGTGGAGGTGCCGGCCGCCGGGGTCGGCCAGGAGATGCTGGCGGCGCGAGTGTCCCTGGTCCTGCCGTCCGCGGACGGCGGCGCCCCGGAGGTGCTGAGCCAGGGCCTGGTGCGCGCGGTGTGGACCGACGACATGGCCGCCTCCACCAAGATCAACGCGCAGGTGGCGCACTACACCGGCCAGGCCGAACTGGCCCAGGTGATCCAACAGGGCCTGGAAGCACGCAAGGCGGGCGATCTCGACACGGCCACCTCCAAACTCGGGCGTGCGGTGCAACTCGCCGCGGAATCCGGCAATGAGGACACCGCGAAGCTGCTGGCCAAGGTGGTGGACGTGGTCGACGTGGCGACGGGTACTGTGCGGCTGAAGCAGAAGGTCGCGGACGCCGACGAGATGACGTTGGAGACGCGTTCCACAAAGACCGTTCGAGTGAAGAAGTAGGCACCTGGGCACACTTGGGTGCGATGGGAGGGGGACTCGACCACATGCCGACCTGTCCTAACGGGCACCAGTCGCCGAGCGACGACTGGTGCGAGGTGTGCGGGCTGCGCATGTCCGCGCCTGCGGCCGGTCCCGGTGTGCCCACGCCCGTCCCCGCCGGCGCCGCCCCGGCCGACCCGGACGCGACGATGGCCGCCGAGCACTGCCCGAGCTGCGGCACGCTGCGCGAGGGGCAGGCGGCGTTCTGCGAGGAGTGCCGTTACAACTTCCTCAGCCACACCGCCTCCTCGTTCCCGCCGCCACCCCCGCCGTCGTACGTCCAGCCCAACTACCCGCCGCCGTACGAGCGGACCAGCTCGCGCCCCTCGCAGATGAACCGGCCAGCGGAACCGCTGTCGCCGCACGCCACGATCTCCGGCGAGGTCGAACAGGGCACTGACGACGGCGACTTCCTGCTGTCGCCGCCGAGCGGTGGCAGTGGTTCCGCCGCCGCGGCGCCCGAACCGCCGGTGCGGCAGGAGCAGTCCGCGCTGCCGGGGCAACAGGGCGTGCCGGCGGATCCGACGACCGCCACCTGGACGGCGATCGTGGCCGCTGACCGCGAGTACTTCACGGCGATGATGGCGCGCAGCGAGGCCGACGGCACGGGACTGTACTTCCCCACCTACTCGCCGGAGCAGTACGTTCCGCTGACCAGCTCCCAGGTCACCATAGGCCGCCGCAGGCACAGCACCGGCGAGGCGCCGGACATCGACCTGTCCCGTCCCCCGGAGGACCCCGGCGTCTCCCACAAGCACGCCGTACTGGTCCGCAAACCGGACGGCGGCTGGTCGGTTGTCGACCAGAACTCCACCAACGGCACCACGCTGAACGGCGGCGCCGACCCGATCACCCCGTACCAGCCGGTTGACCTGACGGACGGCGACCGGGTGCACGTGGGAGCCTGGACGACGATCACGCTGCGCAGGGGGTGACACCTGAGGGGCCGCACCCCCGCCCCCTACCTCAGCGGCCAGACGTTCGGCCCGTCGGGGGCGTCAAGCCACGCCCACTGGCGCGAGCCGGAAACCGTCACCCCGAACCGCTCCCGCCGGGCGAACCGCTCCCGCCGCCAGAGGCGGTAGCTGTCCTCGACCACCGCCCACAGATCGCGCGGTCCGGCGACCAGCACGGTGCCGTCCCGCTGGGCGCGAACCGTGGAGCCGTCCGGTGCGGTGATCGCCGCGCCGCGACCGCCGAAGGCCCAGCTGATCTCCAACTCCCCCGCCGCCAGCGCCAGTACGAACCGGAACGCGTCGTCGTCCAGCACCGCGGGCGGCACATGGGTGGCACGCGCCCGCTCGTCCCCCCGCACCGGCGCGGGCGCCGGGTGCGGCGGGGCGCCGGGGCCGCGCAGCGCGACGAAGTACGCGGGAGTGCTCAGGAAGCGCCCCTCGGCGTGCGTGGCGTCGGTGACCCGCAGCGCGGCCAGCCCGTCCGCGATCGGTGCCAGCACCATGCCGCCCGGTCGGCACTGCCGCAGCCAGGCCTCGGGCACCGAGGCCAGTTCGCAGGTTGCCATGATCCGGTCGAAAGGTGCCCGCTCGTGGCAGCCCAGCGCGCCGTCCCCGGTGAGCACCGTGACCCTGCCGCGTCCGTCAGGCCCCGGCGCGAATCCGACGGCGGCCAGGTGGTCGCGGGCGGCGGCGGTGATCTCCTCGTCGAGGTCGACGGTGGTGACGGCGGAGCCGCCGAGACGGTGTGCGAGCAGCGCCGCGTTGTAGCCGGTCCCGGTACCGATCTCCAGTACCGTCTGCCCCTCCCGCATCTCCAGTGCCTCCAGCATCGCGGCCATCAGCGACGGTTGGCTGCTGGAGGAGACCAGTGCGCCCTCGCGGACCCTGGTGACCAGCGGTATGTCCTCGTACGCCCCGGCGAGCCAGCGTGCCCTGCGGCGCGGATCGGGATCGTCCGCGGCCAGCCGGTCCCAGCCCCGCCCGCCGGGGTACGGGCGGTAGTAGTACGGCACGAAGACGTGCCGCGGCACCCGCTCGAACGCGGCGCGCCATGCCGGGTCACGCAGCGTACCGGCGTCCATGATCCGCCGTACCAGCCGCGCCCGCAGCAGGCCGGCGGTACGCGCCCAACGGTCCGAGTCCACGCTTCCACTGTGGTACCGGTGGACCTACGACCCAAGTCGTCCGCCGCGCCATCTGCGACCATGGAGGGACGCCGCGATTCGGAAAGCGATGGCAAGGAAGGTTTCAGTGACCGAGATCCCGCGCGGAACGGTACAGCAACAGACGTTCTTCGAGGCCGTCGGCGGTGAGCCGACCTTCCGCCGCTTGGTGCACCGCTTCTACCAGGGGGTGGCGGAGGACCCGATCCTGCGCCCGATGTACCCCGAGGAGGACCTCGGCCCGGCGGAGGAGCGCCTCGCGCTGTTCCTCATGCAGTACTGGGGCGGCCCCCGCACCTACAGCGAGAACCGCGGCCACCCCCGGCTGCGGATGCGGCACGTCCCGTTCCAGGTCAATCGCGCCGCGCATGACGCCTGGCTCGCCCACATGCGGACGGCCGTGGACGAGCTGGGGCTCGCCGACGAGTATGAGCGCCAGCTGTGGGACTACCTGGTCTACGCCGCGGCATCCATGATCAACACCCCCGGCTGACGCCGGAGTCTGGATCGCTTCTTTTTGACTGGGGGCAGATGTCCCCACGCGCGGTGCCCAGCAGCGCGGCGCGGTGCAGGTCGCGGGTGGCCGGGGACCGCGTCGGCGGCCCCTGCGCCGGAGCCGCAAATTCCGCTAAACCGGGCTGACCGTCAGCCCCAGGCCGGAGGCGCGCCGGACCACGGCCGAGCCGTAGGCCGTACCGAGCCGCAGCCAAGGGCCGGAGGCGAAAAGCGCCGGGCCCTCGGCGGGCGCACCTCCCGCGACGCCGGCGGAGACCCGTACCGGCCGCAGAAAGCCCAGCGCATGCGCGGCGTGCACCGCCCGCAGCGGCAACGCCGTATCCCCGAGGGGCCGGGCCCAGATCTCCGCGGCGAGCGCATCGAGCTCGCCGCGAGTCCGCTTGTCGGACTCCAACGCCTCGGTGCGCGCCCGGAATTCGGCGATGACCCGGGCCGCGGCCTGCCGCAACTGCTCCGCGTCGAGTTCGGCGACCCGTCGCCAACCACCGCGCGGCGGCAGCACACCGGCCCAGGACGGACCGGTCACTCCCGGCGGCACGGCCGCCACGGCGGCCGACTCGTCGATTCCGTCCAGCAGTTGGCCCGCCGAAACCGTCACGTCGAAGTCACACGGCTCGGCAAGCGCCCCGGTCCGCACCGCCAGTACACCGCCGAACGGCGGCTGGCCGAAGACCGCGAGCGCCAGGCCCGCCGCCTGGAGCCGCACCACCGCGGACTTGTCCCAGCGCACCAGCCGGACCAGGAAGGCGGCGAGGTCCGCCGCCTCCCCGGTGTCGGCCAGTCGCACATGGTTGGGCAGCGCCGTCATACCGCGACGGCCTCCTCCGTCCGCTCGCCCTCACGGAAGGCCTCAAGAAACGCACGCTCCTCGGCCGTGACGCGGCGCGGCCGCCCCTCGGCGAGGTTGTACGGGACGACGACCGTCGTCGCCCGTACGTACACGTGGTTCTCGTCCTTGACCTCATACGAGTAGTGCACCGAGGCCGCGCTGATCTTCGTCACCCAGGTCTCCACGGTCACCGGCTCGTACCGGTGGACCAGCGGACGCAGGTAGTCGATCTCATGCCGGGCCACCACGGACCCCCCGGCGAAGGAGTCACTCCCCTCGCCGGGCGCCACGCGGAACGTGAGATCGATCCGCGCCTCCTCCAAGTAGCGGATGAAGACCGCGTTGTTGACATGGCCGAAGGCGTCCATGTCCGACCAGCGCAGCGGGCAACGGTAGATGTGACGGGCCATCTCCCTTCTCCGCCCCTCAGCCCCGGGTGAGCTTCTTGTAGGTGGCACGGTGCGGACGCGCCGCCTCCGCGCCAAGCCGCTCGATCTTGTTCTTCTCGTACGACTCGAAGTTGCCCTCGAACCAGAACCACTTGGAGTTGCCCTCGTAGGCGAGGATGTGGGTGGCGATCCGGTCCAGGAACCAGCGGTCGTGGGAGACGACCACGGCGCAGCCGGGGAAGTCCAGCAGCGCGTTCTCCAGCGAGGAGAGCGTCTCGACGTCCAGGTCGTTGGTCGGCTCGTCAAGCAGCAGCAGGTTGCCGCCCTGCTTGAGGGTGAGCGCCAGGTTCAGCCGGTTGCGCTCACCGCCGGACAGCACGCCCGCGGGCTTCTGCTGGTCCGGGCCCTTGAAACCGAACGCCGACACATAGGCGCGGGACGGCATCTCGACCTGGCCGACGTTGATGTAGTCCAGCTCGTCGGAGACGACGGCCCACAGCGTCTTCTTCGGGTCGATGTTGGCGCGGGTCTGGTCGACGTACGAGATCTTGACCGTCTCGCCGACCTTGATCTCGCCGGAGTCCGGGTTCTCCAGGCCCTGGATCATCTTGAACAGCGTGGTCTTGCCCGCGCCGTTCGGACCGATGACGCCGACGATGCCGTTGCGCGGCAGCGTGAACGACAGGTCGTCGATGAGCACCTTCTCGCCGAACGCCTTGGAGAGGCTGTTCACCTCGACCACGACGTTGCCCAGCCGCGGGCCCGGCGGGATCTGGATCTCCTCGAAGTCCAGCTTCCGCATCTTGTCGGCCTCGGCGGCCATCTCCTCGTAACGGGCCAGTCGCGCCTTGGACTTGGCCTGCCGCCCCTTGGCGTTGGAGCGCACCCAGTCCAGCTCCTCCTTGAGGCGCTTCTGCCGCTTGGCGTCCTTCTGGCCCTCGACCTTGAGGCGGGACGCCTTCTTCTCCAGGTACGTGGAGTAGTTGCCCTCGTACGGGTGGGCGCGGCCGCGGTCGAGCTCAAGGATCCACTCGGCGACGTTGTCCAGGAAGTACCGGTCGTGGGTGACGGCGACGACGGTACCGGCGTACTTGGCCAGGTGCTGCTCCAGCCACTGCACGGACTCGGCGTCCAGGTGGTTGGTGGGCTCGTCGAGCAGCAGCAGGTCGGGCGCTTCGAGCAGCAGCTTGCAGAGCGCTACCCGGCGCTTCTCACCACCGGAGAGGTTGGTGACCGCCCAGTCGCCCGGCGGGCAGCCCAGGGCGTCCATGGCCTGTTCGAGCTGGGCGTCGAGGTCCCAGGCGTTCGAGTGGTCGAGCTGCTCCTGGAGCTTGCCCATCTCCTCCAGCAACTCGTCGGAGTAGTCGGTGGCCATCTGCTCGGCGATCTCGTTGAACCGGTCGAGCTTGGCCTTGGTCTCGGCCACGCCGTCCTGGACGTTCTCCAGCACGGTCTTGGTCTCGTCCAGCGGCGGCTCCTGGAGCAGCATGCCGACCGAGTAACCGGGCGAGAGGAAGGCATCACCGTTGGAGGGCTGCTCAAGACCGGCCATGATCTTGAGCACTGTCGACTTACCGGCTCCGTTCGGGCCCACGACGCCGATCTTCGCTCCGGGCAGGAAGCTCAGGGTCACATCGTCGAGGATCACCTTGTCGCCGTGCGCCTTACGCGCCTTGCGCATGGTGTAGATGTACTCAGCCAACTTAAAACCGTCCGGCAGATCTGGGAGTGGGCAGATACACCCCATCTTGCCGTACCGGCGGGGCGGGGCGAAAACCCGTTTCCCAGGGCCTGTCACGCAGGCCCCCAGGAGTGGCGCTGCGGGGCATGGGCATCATCGGCGGCCCTGGGTTGTCGTCGGCGCCCCTCGGACGGCCCACAGGCGGCCCGACGCCGAGAAGCTCGCCAGGGCGGGCACTGGCACCCCAGGGCCGCTGGCCTGCTACGGAACCCGATCCGGGTGGTTGAGCGGCGGGGTCGCGGATTGCGGGGCGGGCGACGAAGGCCCCGGCACACCTGGGGTGTGCCGGGGCCTTCGCCTGTCGGTCCGGATTACCGGTCAGTGATCACTGACCGGCCGGGGTCGACTTCCGCTTGCGGAGGAAGAAGACCGTGCCGCCGCCGATCACCACGAGGGCGACGGCCGCACCCGCGATGTACGGGGTGGCGTTGCTGCTACCGGTCTCGGCGAGGTTGCCGCCTCCGGTGCTGGCACCGCCGGTCGAGGACGAGCTCGGAGCCGGGGACGGGGTGCCACTGCCGCCACCTGCGGTCTTGCAGTTGAGGATTCCGCTGAAGGTCTTCGAGAAGCCCTTCGGGCCGGTGATGGTGATCTTGTAGCTCTGGCCTTCCTTCACCGGCACGGTGATGGTCTGCTCCTTGCCCGCGGCCACGGTGTACTGCTTGCCCGCGAGCTGGAAGGTGAAGGCCTCGTCGCCCTTGTTGCTGGCGGTGACGTCCACGCCGCCCTTGGCGCAGTCGACCATGGCGGACAGCGCCGGGATCGCACCCTGCTTGGCCCACGTGGCGCCGGCCTGCGCGCTGACCGTGCTGTCGCTGGAACCGGCCAGGATCTGCACCTGGCTCACCTTGTACTGGCCCACACCGGTGAACACCCGGCCGACCGGGACCTGGGTGGTCGCCTGCACCGTGAGCGAGGCGCTGCCGTCCGACGTACCGGCCGGAACGTTGAAGTACAGCTGGGAACCGTCGGTCGCGGTGGTGACCGGCTTGCCGTTCTTGTCGACCACCTTCACGCCGCTGGGCGCGCCCTGCGGGTTCAGGCTCACCTGCGCGGTCTTGGCGTCGGTGTGCACGGTGACCGGGCCGATGCGGCTGCCGGACTTACCGGAGACGGCGGGCGGCGTGAGGGACAGCGACGCCTGCGGCTCCGGGCTGCTCTGGGCGTTCTTGTAGAGGTAGTCGGCCAGCTTCTCGGCGTCGGGGTTGTTCGCGGTGACCGACGAGGAATCGGTGTTCATGTGGTCCGAGTACCGCCAGATGGCGACCTGGGTACCGGCGGCGGCGAGCTGCGGCGAAAGCGACTGGACGCCCGCCTCCTTCGCCAGCGCGTTGAGGTCGTTCACCTGCGGGTAGGAGTTCTGCAGGATCCACTTGATCTTGCCCGCGTCCGGGTTCTCACCGAGCGAGGAGGCGCTCCAGGCGACTTCCTGGTATTTGGCGCTGTCCTGCGTGGGGTTGTGGATGTCGATGCAGTACGTCTGGAGCGAGCCGCCACCGTCGACCGACATCTCGAACAGACCGGCACCGACCCGCTGGTCGTGGCCGTTCTCGTGAATGGTGGCCGAGTCGTAGGTCTTCAGATTGCCGAGCGTGGCGGTGGCACCGCCGGCAGCCGGGGCGGAACCGTCGGCGACCGCCGACCCGGCGCCGATGATCGAACCAGCGGCTACCAGGCCGGATGCCAGCACGGCGGCGGCAAGGCGGGCGGTACGCCGCCTCCCTACAGTGAACATGGATTTCCCCTCCGGGCGAGACAGAGGTGTTGACGGGGCCGTCTCGCCAGCCAGATCCGATCCCCCGTGGCTACCCGACGGATCCTAGGAAGCAACCGCACCAGCACCACCGCTAATCCCAGCCGATAACCGATCCGAATCTGAATCGTTATGCGAATCACGCATGATCCTGGAATTATCGATAAATCCGCCGGATAACTTCACCTCAGCTATTTACCGCGAATTACGGAGAATAGCTCACAAATTCCACGTGACCACCTTCAATGCTTTATCTGCTGACGAACGGCGCGGAAGCGGATCTACGATGACGATCTGGACGATCAGAACGGCGCCAACTCCAGCTGCGCGGCGTCGGTTTGCGACGCTTCCCTCGGTTGCGCCCCGCCCTTGGATGTCTCGGCCCTTTCGAGATGGGCCTGTTCAGCTCCTGACTGCTGGGGCTCCGATCGCTTCGCTTCCGCCGCCTCGGGTTCCGTGGCCGGATCCGCTCCTCGTTCCGCTGACGACTGGCGGGACTTGACCACGCGTCGGAACGCCGACGTTCCCCTGGAGAGGTCGTGGCCGACCGTCACCGCGTCGATGTCCGCCGACACATAGCTCTGCCCCCTGTCCTCCCGCTCCCGCACCCGTAGCCGCCCTTGGACGACCAGGGGTTCGCCGACCCCCACCGACGCCGCCACGTTCTCGCCCAACGACCGCCAGGCCCAGACCGTGTAGAAGTTGGTGTGCCCGTCGGTCCACCGCTCCCCCGCGCGGTCATAGCGCCGCTCCGTCGCCGCCAGCCGGAACCGCGTCACCGCCGCGCCCGTCGCCGTCATCTTCAACTCCGGCCGGGTGGCCACGTTTCCGACCACCGTCACCAGCGTCTCGCCCATGCTCATGGCCGAGTCCTCCCCGTTGTCCGCTTCCTCTTCCGAGTGGTTGGGAACAGCGTGCACCCGGCGGAAGGGGCCTGCGGCGAGCGAGCCGAAATCTGTGGAGTACCGGCTGATTGTGGATAACTCGCCCACCCGAACGGGTCGTTCACCGCCCCCCGCCGAGCGTCAAGCACCCCGTTCCGCCAAACGGCAAGCCCCCTCTCCCGCCAGGCGGAAATCCGGTCAGCGCCCCGCCACCACCCCGTACCGCTCCCGGACCTCGCGGTACCGCAGCAGTTCGGCGGACATCGCCTCCAGCACCAGCGCCTGGCCGCACTCGGCCGCCGCGGCCCGCAACCGCGCTTCCGTGCACCGCCCGAAGCGCCGTGCGGCTCCCCGTCCACCGACCCGGCACAGCCAAGCCAGTACCGGCCCGCCCAACGCGCCAACCGCCAGCGCCAGCAACGGAATCCACGGCGGAATCCCGGCCGCCCATACCGCGCACGCCACGAGCCCCAGCGTCCCGGCCACCGCCAGCACCAGTAGCGTCCGCTGCGCCAAGGCGGCCATGGACCACCACCACGGACGCTCCAATTCCGCTTCCTCCGCCCGAGCCACCGCCTCGTCCAGCGCTTCGGGCAGGTCCCGGGCCCCCCGTTGCGCGGCCTCGCACACCGCCAGCGCCCATGGCTCCGGCAGCCCGTCCGCCGCCGCGTCGGCCACCTCCCGTACCGCCTCCGCCACCACCGGGCGTGCCGCCAGCAGCGGCTCGTCCAGCGGGCCGGCGGTGTCGGCAACCGGGCCGCGGTGCCGTGCCAACAGCCGCGACCACGGCACTCCGCAGATCCTTGCCGCGGCCGTGTGCCACTCCTGTTCGGCCGCCTGCCCAAGCGCCGACGCGCCGACCGCGTCCGCCAGTCGGTCGGCGAACGCCTCCCACGCCGCGTCCGTCAACCCCACGGCACGGTCACCGACGTACACCGGCCGCAGCCGCGCCGCCGCACGGTCGACGTCCGCCGCCAACCGCCGGTTGGCGGCGCCGCGTTCGGCGACGAGCTGCCCGATCGCGGCCCGTACCTCCGCGATGCCCTCCCCGGTGAGCGCCGAGGCGGCCAGCACGACCGCGCCCGCCTCGCCGTGCTCGCCCACCGCGATGCCGTCCTCGTCCAGCAGCCTGCGCAGGTCGTCCAGCACCTGCTCGGCGGCGTACGCCGGGAGCCGGTCCACCTGGTTAAGCACCACAAGGGTGACGTCGGCGTGTCCGGCCATCGGCCGCAGATAGCGCTCGTGCAGCACGGCGTCCGCGTACTTCTCCGGGTCCAGCACCCACACCACCACGTCCACCAGCTCCAACAGCCGGTCCACCTGGTGCCGGTGGCCGAACGCGGCCGAGTCGTGATCAGGGAGGTCGAGAAGTACCAGGCCCTCCATGGCGTCGCTGCCCGCGCCGTCCATCCCCAGCCGGGTGTGCACTCCATCCAGCAGGCTGCGGCGCGCGAAGCGGGTTTCGTGCGGGATGCCCAGACGGTCGAGCAGCGGTTCTGCGCCGTGTGCGTCCCAAACATAGGCAAGGGGTGAAGCTGTGGTCGGCCGACGCACCCCGACCTCGGCCAGTTCCAGCCCGGTCAGGGCGTTGAACAGTGAGGACTTGCCGCTTCCGGTGGCTCCGGCGAGGGCTACGACGGTATGGCTGAGGGAGAGCCTGCGCCGCTCGGCCACCCGGTCGAGCAGCACCCCCGCGTCGGCCAGCGCCTCCGCCTCGACCCGGCTGCGGGACAGTCCCAGCAGCTCACCCAGCGCGTCGACCCGCTGCTGCAACAGGTCGCCGGAGTTCCCCACGGCCGCTCGCACAGTGCTCAACTCACCTTCCGCAGTACCGAGAACGTGGCGATCAGGGCGGACTGCTGGCGCGCCGACACCTCCAGGTCGTCGAGCGGAGCGAGCCGCCTTTCGCGTTCTGACCGCAGCAACCCGTCCACCATGGCGTCGAGTTCGTCCGCCGCGCGGTCGCGCAGCCGCAACGCGGCCAGTGCGCCCAGCCGTTCGGCAAGCCGCTCTCCGGCACTGCGGCCACGCCGTCCGCCCAGCAACGCCACACCGAGCAGCGCGGCGATGTCCTCGGGGTCGAACGGCGCCCGCTCGCCGTCCCGGGCGAACCGCGCCTCCTCGTACGCGAGATCGGTGAGCGCGGTGCACCACCGCTCCACCGCCCCGGAGATACGTTCCGCCAAGCCGTCCTCCCCGTCGTCACACGACACGGGGTAGACCACCTCGGCCGGGTCCAGCCGCCACCGTCGCGCCGCGGCCTCGTCGGCCTGGTCAACCGCGGTACGCAGCAACGCGGCACACCCGTCGGCCAACGCGTACCGCAACTCCTCGGGGCCGCAGGCCGGGTACCCGCGCCAGCGGGCGAGCGCCGCACCGCACAGCACGTCGCCGCGCGCCACGGACTCGGTGACCCGTTCGGCGGCGCCACGGTACGCCGCGGCCACATGGCCGGTGAGCCGTACGACGGCCGCGTGCTGCGCCGCCGACGCCCCGGCCAGCGCGGGCATCCGGCGGCGCAGCGAGTTCAGCACTCCCCTGGCGGTACGGCGGGCCGCCGCGTCACGGGCGAGGGAGTCCTCCGCGCAGTACCGCAGCCACTCCCGCAACTCGTGCACGGCCGTGCGCGGCAACAGCCCGCCGCCGTCGGCCGATTCGGGGAGTTCGGGGACCGTGAACCGGGGCACGTCGCCGAGCCCGGCCTTCGTCAGCAGCGCCGCGTAGTGCCGTGAGACCTCGTCCGCGATCTGGTGCGGCACCCGGTCGAGCACGGTGACCAGTGCCACGTCGTACTCCTTGGCGGAGCGCAGCAGGTGCCAGGGCAGCGCGTCCGCGTAACGGGCGGCGGTGGTGACGAGGACCCAGATGTCGGCCGCGCAGATGAGTTGGCCGGCGAGTTCGCGGTTGCCGGTGACGAGGGAGTCGACGTCGGGCGCGTCGAGGAGCGCCAGCCCCGGCGGCAGTGCGTCGGCGGTCTCCAGCCGCAGGCACGGCTGCCCGGCGGCGCGCCGCCCCTCGCGTAGCGCCTCACGGCGCCGGGGATCCGGCTCCCAACAGTCCTGCCGGGGCAGGCCCGCGACGCACTCCCGCGTGAATCCCGGCAGAATCCGCGGTTCGGCGAACCATTCGCGGTCCCGCGGATGGCATACGAGTACCGGTGTGCGGGTGGTAGGCCGCAGCACCCCCGCCTCGCTCACCCGCCGCCCCACCAGCGAATTGACCAGCGTTGACTTTCCGGCCCCGGTCGATCCCCCGATCACCGCGAGCAGCGGCGCCTGCGGCGCGCGCAACCGCGGCATCAGGTAGTCGTCCAGCTGCGCCAGCAGCTCCTGCCGGTCCCGCCGAGCCCGCGGCGCGCCCGGCAGCGGCAACGGAAATCGCGCGGCGTCGACGTGGTCGCGCATCACCGACAGCGCTTCGATCAGTCCAGGCCGTACGTCGAGGATCGCCACACGTGAAGAATGCCCAATTTTGTCCTCTTTTTGAAGCGTGTCTTGCCCCTGTCCGCCCCCTTCGACCCGCCCAGCCGAGCCCTGACACACCGGTGGCTCCTGGGGCGCCGGCATAACGAGTGCACAACACCCGCCACGGGAGACGTCAAAAACGCTGCGAAATTCGGACTAGCCTGCGATTATCAGATCGCTTCACTGAACCTACACAACGTGTCGTGGACGTGAAGCAACCGGCATGAGGTCCGCAGCCCTCTATCCTTGTCCCCGGCAAGGTCACGGAACCACCGAGCCCGCCAGTACCACGGCCCGCACGGTCGGAACCGCAGGCACACCGGGGACGGACACAGCCGCGGCCGCAGCCCGGCCCCCGTAGCTCAGTGGATAGAGCAGGCGCCTTCTAAGCGCTTGGCCGCAGGTTCGAGTCCTGCCGGGGGCACTCCGATCACTGACCGTGTTTTCGCAGGTCAGGGCGGCCATCTGCCCTACCGGTGCCCTTACCGACAGGTGCGATGAACCGCATGGTGCGATTTGAAGATCAATCCGCCTTGGGGTGCATTACCGCAGGTGAGCGCGCGCAGCAACGGTGGATCCGCCCTTCTGCCACCGCCGCAGGTTCGAGTCATAGGGGGTAACTGGAGCTAGCGCCTCGTCACGCTCTGCGGTCAACCCTGCTCATACGGGTTCGTCGTCCCGCGGATGGGGGTCCGACCCGTGTGAGTCAGCTTCTCCGGATGCCGGACTGGCCTCGTTCCCGGCGCTCGGCTCTGGCACAGCCGCCCGCCCCGAATGCTCGGCGACCCAGGTCAGCACATCGCGCATCGCAGCGGCCTGCTGCAGAGCCAACGCCTCCGCTTCTGCCCTATCTTTCTGAGCCTCGATCACGCAGATCTCAAATCTGAAGGCCAGCGGACGCCTTCCGGAAGCATCGGCCGCAACGTCCTCGGATTCGCTGGCGACGTGTTCAGTACCCACGTACCACAGGCTCTCGCAAGAGCCACCCCCCTACTGGAAATCAAGGCGCAGGCGACACATACGGATGACCCAGAACCCATCGGTGAGGTCATCGGTCACGCTGGTACACCGGGTGACGTGACCGACGGTGATGGCCAGCCGGGAGCTTCTCGTCGGTCAGCCACTCCAGGGCGTGGCGACGCCCTTCCAAAGTTCGCCTGCCGTAGGCGCGCCAACAGTGAGCAGCAGCGGGCGATCTGACCATCTGGGTGGCCCAGCCTGAAGGTGAGGAACTGGCTGGGCTTGTAAGGTCATCCCGGTTGATGCCTGCGTAAAGATCTGGCCCCGGCGAGAGAGACATCATCCCCCCACGGAGCTGATACCCCCCGACCAGTCAACTGAAGGTGAGGACCTCTTGCCAAAGGCAGCCTTCTCGCTTGGTCACTGGCGCCGCGCGCCGCAGCTGAACCGCTGCGAGGCGACGCCGAAGGAACTTCCACCGCAGCGACGCGGATGACGAGGGCGCGCTGCCCGGCGACTACCGCAAGATCCAGGCGATCGTGCGGGAGGCCGAGGGCCCGGTGCGGGTCAGGGCGGTCGGCGAGCGGCCGGGTCTGGACGCCTCGGTGCGCGGCAAGCTGGAACCTTTGCGGGCGAAGATGACCAAGCTCGCCGACCGCGGCTGGCTGCACAAGCGGGGCGACGGGCGGTTCACGACACGTCCGTAGTCGCGCGGGCTGTGCCCGTAACTGACGGTCCCCCGACGACAGTTGAGTTTGGTGTGAAGGAAAACAACGGTCTCGCCGAGGGCCCTGACGGCCTTGTTTACACCGCCCGCTTGCCGCTGTCGAGCGCGACCTTGAACTATATCGCCGACCTGATGCGCGGTCGCCTGAAGAAGATCCGCTCGCGGTGGCGGGCGCTGCCCGCGGGGAAGATCGCCGGCATCGTGCTGGCGGTGCTGCGCTGTGACCATCGGCCCGGCGATCTGGCCGACGGGAACGGAGTGCACCGCACCACCGTGAGCCGGTGGGTGCGCGAAGTCGTCGGCCTGCTGGCCACCCGAGCCCCGCGCCTGGACCGCGCGTTGAGGAAGATCGCCCGAAAGGGCGGCGGCATGATCCTGCTGGACGGCTCCCTCATACACACCCGCCGTCGCACCGGAGCGGACAACCGGCCGAACTACTCGGGCAAACACAAATGCCATGGCCTGCTCGTGATCGCGCTCACCGACGACCGCGGTCGACTGGTACGGATCTCCGCGGTTCGGCCCGGACGCACATCCGAGGTCACCGCCTGCCGACACGACAAGCTCACCGCCCACCTGCGGGCCGCCGGGCTCGGCGCCATCGCCGACCTGGGGTTCATCGGCCTCGACGACGGTCCTCCTGACGCCGACCCAGCGGTGATCACCGGCTACAAGGCGGCCCGGAACCGACCCCTGACCCGCGGCCAGAAGCTGTCCAACAAGGCACTGGCCGCGGTGCGGGCCCCGGTTGAGCACGGCTTCGCCTATCTGAAGAATTCGCCTATCTGAAGAACTGGAGAGTTCTCGGCGAGGTCCGCACGGATCCGAGGTGGGCGACCACGCTGGTGCGGGCCCTGCTGGTGCTTACGAACCGGGAGGTGGCCCGCTGACGAATGATCTAGTCGGTGGACTACCGCTCCGGACCTGCCCGAGCTTCCTGATGCCTACCCACACCAGGCCGTCTGACGTGCAGTTTTCATTACGCACGGGTCTCATTGGGGCCTCGCTCACGCGAGGTCCCACGACGGGATCAGACGGTGAGGACGAGCTTGCCCTGGAGGTGACCGGCGTCGAGCAGCCGGTGCGCGTCGGCGACGCGCTCGAACGGGAACGTCTCCTGCACGTGGACCCGGAGCCTGCCCTGTTCGACAAGTTCGACGAGACCTCGCAGTGCGACTGGATCGGGGTCGACCGCGATGCCGCTGAAGCGCATGCCGGCCGCCTCGTACTTGGCGGTGAGCTCCGCATCCTCCTCGGCGACCGCCGTCACCAGGTGACCGCCTGGGCGGAGCACTTCGAGCGACCGCTCGACGGTGTCGCCGCCGATGGTGTCGAGCACGACGTCGATGTCGCGGACTGCCTCGGTGAAGTCGGCCGCCGTGTAGTCGATCACCTCGTCGGCGCCGAACCCCTCGACGAAATTCCGCTTGCTCCCGCTGGCGGTCGCGATCACGTGCGCGCCGAGCGATTTCGCGATCTGGATCGCGACGTGGCCGACCCCGCCACCACCGCCGTGGACCAGGACGCGGTCGCCCTCGGTCACGCCGCCGAGGTCGACGAGGCCCTGCCACGCCGTCAGCCCGACGATCGGCAGCGCCGACGCCTCGACGTGCGAGAGCGACGCCGGCTTGCGTGCCAGGTGCAAAGCCGGCGCCGACACGACCTCGGCGTACGCGCTCGCCGCCCGCGGGAACAGCGGCATCCCGAACACCTCGTCGCCGGGCCTGAACCGCCACGTCCCCGGCGCCTCTTCGACCACGCCGCTGATGTCCCAGCCGAGGGTGAACGGCGGCCGGCCGATCAGCGGGAACTCGCCGGCGCGCAGGCGCGCCTCCAGCGGGTTCAGCCCGATCGCCTTGACGCGGACGAGAACCTCGGTCGGGCGGGGCCGGGGCTCGGGCGCGTCCACGATGGTGAGCACCTCGGGACCGCCGAGCGTCTGCTGGGTGATGACTCGCATGACTCTCCTGGCTTTGAAGGGGGGAGAGAACCCAGGCTAGGTTTCCGATAGGAACCAGCAGGTACCTTTGGCGCCATGAGCGGTTTCGGTCCCGGTGATCCCTTTCTCGCGGACTGTCCGGCGCGTCTGGCGGTCGAGCTCATCGCCGACAAGTGGACGGTGGTCGTGCTCTACGGCCTCAGCAAGGGCCCGGTGCGCCATGGCGAGCTGATCGAGCTGATCGGCGGCATCTCCCGCAAGATGCTCACCCAGACGCTCCGACGGCTCGACGCACACGGACTCGTCCGCCGCCACGCCTACGCCGAGGTGCCGCCCCGCGTCGAGTACGAGCTCACCCCGCTCGGGGCGACGCTGATCGATCCGATCCACATGCTGACCGAGTGGGCGAGGGCGAACGGCGACGCAGTGCTCGATGCGATCGACGCCGATCCCGAGCCGGTCACCCATAGCGACTGAGGCCCCCGCTAGGTGTTCTGAGTATCCTCTCGGCCGCTACTCGGTATCGGCCCGGCCGCGCTCGGTCTGCAGGCTCTCGATTACCGGAGCGACAGCCCCGGCGTCGGCCCGGGCCTGCTCGGCCAGGCGGTTCAACACCCGCTCCGCGATCGCCAGTTCATCCCGCTCGGCCTGGACCTCCAGGAGTTTCTTGGCCAACTCCTCGGCGAGGGCATCCAGTTCGCTCCGGCGGGCGGTGATCCACTGCCGCTCCTGCATCCCCCGCGCCCTCCCGCGTTCTCACGGCGTGCCGACCTACGACGTGCCCGCAGCGATGCCAGTGCCGTTACAGGCTGATCTTGTCCGTCTGTTGGGTGTCCCCGGGTGGGGACTTTAGCGCTCGTACCAAGAGCCTTGGGCAGGAATCGGTGAACTGCGGCTGGGGTCGCAGTACCGAACAGCGCTCTGCGGATGCCAGACGGTGCCCGATGGGTAGGGTGCGAGCCAGCGACCAGTTTGCGGGCAGGGGGCGGGGGCAGTTGGGATGGCGTGAGGAGATCGTTGCGGGGCTGGGTGAATGGATCGCGAACGAGGGGGGCGCGGGAAAGCCGGCGCGCTGGCAGCGCTTGGGGAGAGCGGTCCGCTCGGGTGGACCTGGTAGCTACGCGGTCGACCTGCGCGGCTTCGACATCGGTCCTGACCAGCTCGATGGCCTGAAACTCGCGGGGCCGGAGTCGGACAGCATCCAGGCGAGCGGGTTCTCCGTTTCTGAGATCGTTCAGAACGGCTCACTGCTCACGATGAAGGTCCCCGAGTTCGCCGACATCCCGGACCCGTATCTGTGGCTGCTGAAGCAGCCGCCGACCTTCCTGATCGAGGCGCTTCGTGACGGTGTCGCAGGGCTGGGCGAAGCCCCACTGGCCAGTGCGCTGGCCGCGGGGATGATTGGCGGCGAGTCGTCGGCGATGCCCGTACCGCCCGGCTTTCACCCTGCTCAGGGCGATGCCTACCGGGCATGTCTCGGCAAGGGCGTCCAGTTGGTGTGGGGGCCGCCGGGCACCGGCAAGACCACTGTCCTCAAACGCGCCATCGGCGACCTCATCGCAGCTGGTGACCGTGTGCTGCTGGTCTCTGCCACCAACATCGCCGTCGACAACGCACTGCTGGGAGTAGTCAAGGAGAAGCGGCACCGCCCCGGTGACATCGTCCGCGTCGGTCCCCCACAACTGAGGGAGGTAGCCGACAACCCCGAGGTGTCCCTCCCGGCCATGGTGCGTGAACGCCTCATGGAGGTCGAAGCGCGGCGCCGCGGGATCGAGGGCGAACTGGTGGCGATCCGCGCCCGCACCGCGGAACTAGCAGCGCTGGGCACGGAACTCGTCGGCTTCGACCCCGATGCATACTTCGCGGCGCTGAAGCTCCTGCGGATTCCCGGCCAAGACCTGGAATCCACCACCGCGCGGGCGGCTGACGGGAGCGCCCTGTTGGCAGGTGCAATACAGGCCCTGCAGCAGGCGGAGACAGCCGTGCACGAGGCGCGCTCGCGTGTCACAGCCGCCGATCCTGCACGTCGTCGGTGGGACGAGGCCGACGGGATCCGGAAGCAACAGACCCAGGTCCTCAAAGCGGCAGAGGGCAAGGACGCAGCGGCTCTGCTCAGCGAAGGCCAATGCCTGGAGCTGCGAGAGCAGTTACAGGAGTTGGAAGGCAAGGGCGCCCTGGCCAGATGGCGCGCGCGAGGGGGCATCGAAGGGCTCCGCCAGCGGCTGTACGAAGCTGAACAACAGGCAATCCTCGAACGCGGTGAAGCAAGAAGCGCTCGCTCCACGGCCGACGCCCACTACACCACGCTCGAAACGCGGTTGGTGGACCTGATCGCGGACATCCCCTATACACGCGAGCAGATCAGCGAACTCGATTCGGCGCTCGCATCGGCACGAGCCGCCAAGGAAGCCGCCGAGCGCCAGGTGTCCGCGGTACGACGTGAGGCCGAGAGCCGTGAACAGGCGGCACGGCGTGCCCGGGAGGCGCACGCCGTTGCAGCGCACGCGGAGCAGAGGGGCTGGCCAGCCCTTCACGCGAAGGCGGAGCGGCTACGGCCACTCGCGACGGCCGACAGCAAACGGCGCAGCGACCTGGAGAAGCAGTTCCAGCAGGTCCAGGAGGAGTACGAGCGGCTCGCTCGCAACGCTCAGGGTGAGATCATCAAGAGCGCCAGGCTGGTTGCCACCACACTGGCCAGGTTCCGTACGAACAAGGCGGTCTTCGAAGGCCCCTACGACGTCGTCCTGGTCGACGAGGCAGGGGCGGCAACGCTGCCCGAGGTGATCCTCGCCACCGGGAAGGCAGCTCGCGCCGCCGTGCTGCTTGGGGACTTCATGCAGCTCGGGGCCGTGATCCCGCAGGCGCTCAAGGACCTCGACCGGCCGGACGTCAAGCGCTGGCTACTCCCCGATGTCTTCCAGCACTGCGGGATCACGGACCCGGAGGACGCGGGGCGGCATCCGGCCTGCGTCACACTGGTCGAGCAGCACCGGTTCGGCCCAGCGGTCATGCGGCTGGCCAACGAACTGGCCTACGGAGGCGTGCTGCAGGGCAGCAGCCAGGTTCTGGCGCCGAGACCGCCTAACGACCCCGAGATCGTCCTCGTCGACACCGACGGGCTGCACGAACTGGCGCGAGCCCATCTGACCGGCAGCCGCAAAGGCTGGTGGGCGGCGGGTTCGCTGATCTCCAGGGCACTGGTCGAACTGCACCGCGAGGGCGGTGAGGAGGCTGGAATCGTCACGCCGTACGGGGTGCAGACCGAAGCCACCCTTGAAGCCCTCCGGGACGTTGAGCCCGAAGGCAGGCCACTGGCCGAGGTCGGCACGGCGCACCGGTTCCAGGGACGTGAGTTCCCCGTCGTCATCTTCGACACGGTGGAGGGAGCGGACAGCCGCGAGCTGTGGATGGCCCGCGCCCACCGTCAGCCGAACGCCAACGAGTGGGAGCGCAACGGAGTCCGGCTTTTCAACGTCGCGGTCACCCGAGTTCAGACGCGTCTGTACGTCATCGGCAGCTGGCAGCGCATCGAAGGGGCGAAGCGCGGTACGGCGCTCGCCCATCTGGCCGCGATGGTCGGTACACCTGGGGTACGACGCCTCCAGGCCAAACAGCTGATCACTCCGCCTCAGGCGCACGGCCCCCACCTCGGCGAGTTCGGCTCCGCCCTCGCGGAGGTGCTCAGTCGGCACGTGGAAGTCACTGACGTCCAAGACGAGTTGGCCTTCTACAGCACCTTCGAGGACCAGATCCGTGCGGCCAGGGCATCCTTGTGGCTGTGGGCGCCGTGGGTGGCGAACAGGGTCCGCGGCATCCTTCCCCTGTTGCGGGATGCGGTGCGGAGCGGAGTGCGGGTCACGGTCTTCATCCGTGACGACACCGACCAGATCCAGGGCAAGCCCGCGAATCAGGACCTCATCGCGGACCTGAGAGCCGTGGTGCACACGGTCGTTCCCATCAACGTCATGCACCAGAAGGTCGTGGTGATCGACGAGCGAACGGTGATGCTCGGGAGCCTCAACACGCTCTCCCAGAGCTGGACCCGGGAGGTGATGCTGACCATGCGCGGTGCGTATTTCGCTCGCAAGCTGATGGCGCACCTGAACGCCGAGGTGTTCTCCCGACCGCCCAAGTGCGGCAGATGCGGAGGCACGAGCATCGAGGTCCGGCGCCGCAAGAACGGCAACTGGTTCTGGCGCTGCTACGACGCCGTCTGCAAGGCGGGGCCCTCAGGCAGGAGCGACGCCTGGAACCGTGACATCCGGCTCAGCGGGACGCGTTGAGACGCGCCCCGGGCAGCCTCGCAATGGCTCGCTTCCATTCTGGCTACACGTCCGAATTTCAAGGTTTTCGGCACCAATGTGGAGCGTCATTCTGGTCATGGGAGCCCTCCTCGGGCGGGGGCGTGCAGGGCTCGTTGGGGGCGGCGATGGCGTATGTGCCGATCTTGAAGGGCAAGCGTGGTGAGTTCAGAGCGTTAGGGGAGATGGCGCCCGCTGTCCAGGCTGATGTTCATCCGGTCCTGGAAGTCGTGAACGATCAACTGCTACGGGACGTCATGGAGACCTTCCGCGAACACGCCTGGAACCAACTGCCACCGGGGTTGGATGTCGCCGTTGACTGCAGTGACCTCTGGCGGACTGGCCCGGTCGGAGGGGTTTGGTCCGGCCACCCGATGAACTGGCTCAGCGAAGCCTTCGGGGCATGGCTGCTTCCGCTCATTCCTGTCTTCCGCCCACACGATCCGCTTGGAGCGCTGGCGGAAACGCGTGATGTGCATCGTGCGCATCATCGTGGAGCCACCCTTCGGCTCCTCGTCCTCGAACTGTCCAGCGACGCATCAGCAATCTCTCGTACGTGCCGCGACGCCCTGCGGGCGGTGAAGCTCGTCCCGGAACAAGTGGATCTATTGCTCGACGCCGGCTATCTCTCGGGAGACGCGGCCGTGGCCGAAGCGCTGCCCGCGATGCTGCACGCGCTGAACTGGGCTCAGTCGGTGCCCTGGCGCAACATCGTGGTGGCGTCCGGCGCCTTTCCTCGTTCCTTGGCGCGCATGGTACGAGGGCGCCTCAACCGCGTGCACCGCTGGGATGCCTCGCTGTGGCACAAGGTCGCGCGAAGTACTGAGGGGAAGCCACCGCACTTCGGTGACTATGGCGTCAGTCATCCGGCGATGCCGATGGGTGGTCGAGGGAGCATCCCCAACCTTCGCTACACCAACGGCGAAGTCTGGGACGTCTACGTTGCATCTCGACGGCACCCCGGCAATGACGGCTTCTTTGCGATCTGTCGCGAGTTGGTGTGCTCCGACCGATGGCCCGCTCATGGTGAGACGGTGTCGTGGGGCGACGAGCAGATAGCGAGGTGCGCCCGGCGTGAACGCCCGAAGGGCGGTGGCCCCAGTGAATGGCGCGCGTGGGCGACGTCTCACCACTTGGCGGTAATCACTCAAGCATTGCGGTCGATGGGCAGCCCGTGAACCGCAAAGGACAGGGCTGCCCTCTTCGTGGGCGCGCCAAACTGTGTCCCCATCTCCTTCTCGCCAGAGCCGCTCTGCGGTTGGAGCGCGGGGAGGCACGGTGCCCTCAGCTGGTCTAGACAAAAAGCCCCAGGCCAGCTGGCCTGGGGTGTCTTTATGGAGCGGGTGACGGGAATCGAACCCGCGCTCTGAGCTTGGGAATCACTGGCGCCCGGGGGTGCTTATGGGGTCTGACCTGCGATTACGCCAAGGTTCAGTCCCGATTTCGCGAGCCGCCTGTGACCCTTCCTGACCTTTGTTGACCGCCTTGAAGGGCACGGATGGGGCACGGCGACGGGCGGGTGTCAGGAGCTTGTTTGCCTCCTGCCACCCGCAAGGTCAGCAGCCATACCGTTTGCTGCGCCCTGAGGACGACTCCGCAGGTGCAAACATCGGAAACTGCCTCGCTGTGCGCGAACGGCTGCCTCGCCTCATCCTGGGGATATGTGTCAGGCGAGGGCGAGGAAGAGCTTTTCGAGTTCCTCCTCGGTCATCGGGGCGGCGTCGGCCTGTTGCTCGGCGGTGAGGCACTGGCGCATTCCGCTGGCCACGATCTTGAAGCCGGCCCGGTCGAGGGCCCGGGAGACGGCGGCGAGCTGGGTGACGACGTCCTTGCAGTCGCGGCCGGCTTCGATCATGGCGATGACGCCGTTGAGCTGTCCCTGGGCGCGGCGCAGCCGGTTGAGGACCGCGCTCATCGCTTCTTCTTCGACCTTCACTGGACTCCTCCTGGCTGGTGTCGACTGCGCTGTTCAGGGTACCCCGGTGGGTATATGCCGGGTCAGTGGCGACCGGCGGGTTCCGGAGCGGGCGCCGCCGCCCCGGGCGGGTTTTCGGCGCGGTGGGCGCGCCTGCGCCGGAGCAGCAGCCCTGCCCCGATCGCGGGGACCGCGGCCAGGACAAAGGGGCCGGTCTGCCGGCTGAGGACGAAGAGGCCCATGGCGACGACGAACCAGCCGAAGCCGGCGCGCAGGGTGTGCTGGGGGATGCGTCCGGCGAAGCGCCCGCCGATGAGGCTGCCGAGGACGGCGGCCGCGGTGACGGCCAGGGCCAGGCTCCAGTCGAGGTGCGCGCCGGAGAAGTGTCCGGCCAGTCCGGCGAACGAGTTCATGGCGATGACCAGCAGCGAGGTGCCGACCGCGATGCCCATCGGCAGGCCGGCCAGCAGCGCCAGCGCGGGCACGATGAGGAAGCCGCCACCGGCGCCGAGGACGCCGGTGACCACGCCCACGACAAGGCCCTGCAACAGCAGGCGGTGGAGCGGGAGTTCGCGGTGTGCCTGCCGGGGAGGCTTGCGTGGGCCGCGGAGCATCGCGGCCGCCGTGGCGAGCATCATCAGCGCGAACGCGACCAGCAGCACGGTGTCCGGGATGTAGGCGGCCAGCCGTCCGCCCGCGTAGGCGCCGGCCATGCCCGCCAGGCCGAAGAGCGTCCCGGTGCGCCAGCGCACCCGGCCCGCGCGGGCATGGGAGACCAGGCCCGCGAGACTGGTGACGCCGACGACGAACAGCGAGGTGGTGATCGCCTGCTTGGTGTCCTGGCCGGCCAGGTAGACCAGGATCGGGACGGTGAGCATGGACCCGCCACCGCCCAGGATCCCGAGGAGGACCCCGATCAGCAGCGAGGCTGCGATGGCGAGAGCGGTCACGGCCGGCTCCTGAGGGCGGCGATCACCGAGCCGATGTCGGTGCGCGGGCCGCGGTTGTAGGGCAGCTTGGCGAGCAGCATGCCCATGGCGCAGGTGTTGGTGACCGCGGCGAAGGTGAGGCCGGCTCCGACCGCAGTGGCGACCAGACCAACGCCGGGCACCGCGAGGCCGATCAGCCCGGAGACGAGCACGATCGAACCGGCGATCAGCCGGACCTGGCGTTCCAGTTCCCAGCGGGCCGACCCGCGGGTCACCGGGCCGCCGGTCGCCTCCCAGGCAACCATGCCGCCGTCCAGGACGCGCAGGTTGGGCAGTCCGGCGTCGGCGAGTGCCTGCTCGGCCTGGGCGGCGCGGGCGCCGGAGCGGCATATCAGGACGGTGTCCTCGTCGAGGTGGTGGCGCAGCTCTGCGCGGTGCTCGCGCAGCGTGTCCAGGGGCACGTTGTAGGCGCCGGGGATGTGGACGGTGTGGAACTCGCCGGGAGTACGCACGTCCAGCAGGCGCGGGCCGCTGCCGTCCTTGGTGAGTTCCCTCAGGGCGGCGACGTCGAGTCTGGCGGGGGTGCGGGTGGGGGTGGTCATGGGGACTCCGTTGTCGGTTCTGCAAGGGCCGGGCGGGATACCCGCCCGGGTATGGACCAGGATGTGGCGGGGGATGGGTGTCCGGTGGTGCGGAGGGCTGATGACGGTCGGCCTCCGCGCCGGATCCCGGCGCCCGAGGGGTGCGGTCAGGTGGCGGCGGGTTCGGTGAGCAGCGCCCAGGCGCCGTAGCCGCCGAGTACGTCGGAGACGTCCTCGAAGCCGTGGTGGCGCAGCAGGCTGGCGGCGATGGAGGAGCGGTGTCCGCCGGCGCAGTGCAGTACCAGGGGGCGGCCGGCAGGGATCTCGTCCAGGCGGTGGGGCAGTTCGCCCAGTGCGATGTGCAGTGAGCCGTCGATGGAGCCGCCCGTGCGCTCGGAGCAGTTGCGGACGTCCAGGACCACCGGCGGCTGGTCACCGGCGAGGGCGGTGCGCAGCTGGTCGGCGGTCAGGCGGCTGGCCGGGGCGACCTCGTCGGGCATCGCCGCGAGGGCGTCGTCGGGGCTGCGCAGGTAGCCGGCCACGTGGTCGAAGCCGATGCGGGCGAGGCGGGTGGTGATCTCTCCCTCGCGGTTCTGCGGCGCGATGACCAGGATGCGGCTGTCGGGGGTCAGGACGGTGCCGGCCTGCTCGGCGAAGCGACCGTCGGCGGGGATGTTGATCGCGCCGCGCACATGGCCGGTGCCGAACTCCTGCGGGTTGCGGGCATCGACCACCACCGCTCCGGCCGCGCGCTCGGTGCGGAACTCTTCCACCGACAGCGGCCGGGGCGCGGCAGCCGGGTCGAACAGGTCGCGCTCCTGGCGGTTGAGGGTGGCGTCGTAGGCGAAGTAGCCGGGTGCGGCGGACTGTCCGGCGGTGACGACGGCGGCGAACTCGTCCTCGCTCATCGGCCGGCAGGCGTAGTTGGTGGCGCGCTGGGCGCCGATGGTGGACTGCTTCTCGGTGGAGAGGTTCTTGCCGCAGGCCGAGCCGGCGCCGTGGGCGGGGAAGACCCGCACCTCGTCGGGCAGGCCCATCAGCTTGTGCTGCACGCTGTGGTGGAGCATCCGGCCGAGTTCCTCGGCGGTGACGCCCACCGAGGCGAGCAGGTCGGGACGGCCGACATCGCCGATGAACAGCGCGTCTCCGGTCAGCACTCCGTAGGGGACCTCGTCGACGGCGTGTTCGTAGACCAGGACGCTGATCGACTCCGGGGTGTGGCCGGGGGTCTCCATGATCTGCAGGGTGACGTCGCCGAGGCTGATCCGCTCGCCGTCGGCGAGCTTGCGGATCGGGTACTCGGTCTCGGCGCGCTGCCCGTAGCCGATCCAAGCGCCGGTGCGGGCGGCCATCTCCAGGTGGCCTGCGATGAAGTCGGCGTGGAAGTGGGTGTTGATGACGGCCTCGACGGTGAAGCCGTGTGCCTGGGCGTCGGACAGGTACTCGGAGATGTCCCGGCGCGGGTCGACGACCACCGCCTTGCCGGTGGACTCGTCGGCGATCATGTACGACGCCTGGGAGAGGCAGTCGAGGTAGTACTGGGCGAAGAACACGGGGAACAACCTTTCCGATCCAGGATCTACACCGGGCTCGATATACCCGGTGGGGTATTAAAACGGGCAGGGTGGGGCCATGGCCGGTCGGTGACAGGCCGCGGCTTCGGGTAGGTCAGCGCGGATGCGGGACGGTGGCGAGGGGGTGTCCGGCCTGGGCCCAGCCGCGGGCGCCGCCGTTGACTGAGCGCTCGTCGATGCCGCGGGCGCACATCCAGTCGGCGGCCCCCAGGCTGGGGATACCGCTCGCGCAGATCGCATATGCCGGCCGATCCGTGGGGGCGTCGCCCCAGGCGGGCAGCTTCGCGAGCGGCACGAGCAGTGCGCCGGGCACGTGTCCCGCGCGGTACTCATCCGGCTCGTGCACGTCCAGGAGGACGAAGCCGCCCTCGGCCCAGGACCCGGCGAAGGTGTCGAGGTCGATTTCACGGGTCACGCCATTCCTCCTTCCATATACCCCCCCCGGGTATCTTGTTTTCGAACGTAACGCCTCAGAGCCGCTGCCGTCAAATACCCCCCGGGGTATCTCTGTGGGGCGGTGAGCGGTTCGGATTGGAGGCCATGGAACCGCCCGCTGTGCACCACTGCGGCGCGGTCGACCTCGCCGGCGGGCACCACGAGCGCCGACTACGTTTCGTCGTCCGGCCCCCCCAAGGCCGGCCCGCAGCCGTTCCGAACTCGGCTCACTCCCGCAGGCGGTTCTCGTACATGCGCAGAGCGACGACGAGACCGGAGGCGGCGATGAGGGCAGTGACGGCCCAGATCGCGGTCGTCAGGCCGTAGGCGTCGGCGAAGGCTTCGACGAGCAGGGCGGCTCCCACTGCGAAGCCGCCGTCGCGCCACAGCTGGTAGACGCCGACCGTGCGGTCCCGCCAGGCGGGATGGGCGACGTCGCCGAGTCGAGGAGGACGCCGCTTACGGCGTGGCGCAGGTCACGCAATGCGATCTCGGTGTTCGAGACCGCCGCGACGCTGTTCCCGGACTGCGGGGCCCGCACTGCTCAACTTCGGCCCGCCGAACGCCTCTTGTGGTGCGCGAGTGGTGCGGTGCCCCAAACTGGTCTGGGTAACGAAAAAGGCCCAGGTCGCTGACCTGGGCCTTTCATCAAGAGCGGGCGACGAGAATCGAACTCGCGCTCTGAGCTTGGGAAGCTCATGCTCCACCTGAGTTCGATCGGCGAGAACTGCTGTCCGCGCGCATCATGGCCACCAACATCCGGGATCTGGCAGCCCCGACGTGGAGTCGCTTGCGCAGCGTCTCGGCCGAGATGGGGCGCTTGTGCGTCTCCCAGTGCCATGCGTCTTCTCGACGGGCCGAGTCAAGGAGATCATCTTCCAGGGAACGTTCCCCGTCGAGCGGCTCACAGGCTTGTTGAGGAGGCGAGTTGGAGTCCTCGGCGTTCGGGTCGCTCGCTTCGGCCGGGCTCGGCGCCTTGTTGGCCCGGTCCTGCTCAACGGCTGGAGAGGTGAGCGGAATCGGCGCCGCCGCGTGGACTCCATTGATGGCTTGCAGCAAGCCGGGGCCTACCTCAGCCCATCCGATCAGCAGCAGCGGCCCAACCGCATCGAACGCGGCCTTACCCACCTGGTCGGTGATCACCGGATCCGCCACGTTCAGCGCCAGCGTCATCACGCTGGAGAAGACCAGGAGTCGCCGCGCAGGGCGCAGTTGCTCGCGACTCGCTCCGTGCAGCGCCAAGTATCGCGTTCCCAGCAACAGTCCCAGAACCGACAGGTCCACGGCTGGGGCCACCAACGGAGCGACCACAGTGGGCACCCCCAACCGCAGCGCCAACAGCCACACGTTCCCGAACCCGAACAAAAACGTGAGCCCGACAACCGCACCCATGATCGCCGTGACCACGCGGAGAGTGGTCACCTGCTCGACGTCAGCGCCAACGTCACAAGCAGTAGTCGGCGGCCTCCTCACACCCGCCATCACAGGGCCCCGTCCTTCGTCGTGGGGCGGAACTGTCCCTCCACGATGAGTTGTCCAGGAGGAAACTGCTGGTCAGCCCTGCATCCTTCTGCGTGTAGTCCCGCCGGGGGCACTCACAGCATCCCCCACTGGTCCTCCCACGAAGCCCCTTGCCCTGCGATTACGTGGATGTCGTCAGCCGGGCCGCTCAAGCCACAAGTCGATTCGCGCGGAGGGCGAGAACCTCGGCCAAGGTGTGGTGGGTAGCCCGGGCCCCATGAGTGCGACGGCGCGGAGGAAGCGCCGTTTCCCGACAGCCTTCCGACGCGGATCACGGCGCGGTGGTCTACACGCTGGTGGTCGCGCCGTGCACGGTCCAGTACGCGCCGGGCGGAGAGCCGCCGTCCCCTCGCGCCACCGCGAGATCCAGGGCCGACCTGCCCGCGCCCGCGCCCGCGGCTGCGGTGTCTGTCGGCAGCGTACCGCTGCCGGGTGAGCCCCAGGGGAGGGGTTTGTGGCCGGTTCACACGCTGTGATGTGCTTGCCGTGAGTCGTAGCGGTCGTCGGGACGGGGATCACCGGCGTGCGGGAGGAGGTGACGGGATGGCTCGGGTCACCGTCAGCGTTCCGGGCCCGAAAGGGCATGGGGCCGACCCACTCGCCTCCCGGGAGTCCACGGCCTGGGTCAGCGGCCTGCTGCGCGGCGGCTGGGCCGCGGTGTTCGTGCCGGGGGAACCGGACCGTACCGGGCGGATGGTGCTGTGGCAGCCCAAGGACGCCACGTACCAAGCGCCTTCAGCGCCCCCGGCCGGTACAGAGACGACAGAGCTGGAACTGGTCCTTCCGCACGGGCGCGGAGTGCGCCGCCGCGCCGTCACCGGGTATGCCGTACCGCCCGCCCAGGCCCTGGCCGCGCTGGTTCGCGGTGGGCCGACACATCCTTCCGCGGTCGCCTGGGCCGCCGCCGCCCGCCTCGCCCTGCGTCTGATCGCCCAGGGCAGGCTGTATCCGGCGCTCAGCGAGCAGAGTTACGACGCGTGGCGGGTGGGACCGTACGACACGGAGAATCGGCAGGCCGTCAGCGCGCTGGCCGCGGCGTTCCCGCCGTACGCCCACTGCCTGCCACTGCCTGGTACGTCACCGGTCCGGATCGCCGAACCCGGGCCGCTCATCCGCGACTTCATCGACGCCGTCGCCGACACTCTGGTGCGCCCCCCGGCAGCCCCGCTCGCCTTCGGCGATCTCCCGTACGCCTGGCGAGCCGTGCGGCCGGTGCCCGCCCTGCGCGAATGGGCCGAGGAGACCGACGCCGGGCTGTCCGCCAAGGTCGCCGTGAGCCTGCGGGTGGAGCCCCCGGAAGGCGGGCGCACACAGTTCCGCGCCGTCGTCCAACTGCACACCGCCGACGACCCGTCCCTGGTGGTCGAGGCCGCGGACCTGTGGGCCGACCCGGAATCCGTACAGCGTCTACTCGGGGCGCGCGCCGAGGCCGAGACGCTTCTGGCACTGCGCCGCGGCTCCCGCGCCTGGGAACCGCTCGGGCGGCTGCTGCGGGAGGCCGCGCCTGACCAGCTGCTGCTCACCGACGACGAAGCACTTGAGCTGTTCGGCGACGCCACCGGCACGCTGAGCAGCGCGGGCATCGGTGTCCACTGGCCTCGAGAACTCGTCAAGGCCCTCACCTCCCGCGCCGAGGTCGGACAGGCCAGTGCCCCGCGCTCTGCCGCCCCCGCTCTGCTCGACACCGACAGCCTGCTCGAGTTCCGCTGGCAGATCTCGCTCGGCGGTGAACCGCTCACCGAGGCCGAGTTGGACGCCCTCGCCGACTCACGCCGGCCGCTGATCCGGTTGCGCGACCGGTGGGTGATCGCCGACCCCAAGCTCGTCGCCCGTGCCAAGCGCCGCCGTATGGAACCGCTCAGTCCCACGGAGGCCCTCACCGCAGCCCTCACCGGCGAGGCCCTGGTCGACGGCGAGTTCGTCGCGTGCCAGGCCGTCGGCGCACTGGCCGAACTCACCGACCGTATCCGCGACCCGCAAGCCCGCGAGAAGATGGAGCAGCCCGCCGCTCTCAGGGCCACTCTGCGCGACTACCAGCGCCGTGGACTGGCCTGGCTGGCCGACATGTGCGAACTGGGCCTCGGCGGTTGCCTCGCTGACGACATGGGCCTGGGCAAGACCATCACCCTGATCGCCCTCCACCTGCACCGCCAGGGCGACCCCGGCACCGTCGGGCCTACGTTGGTGGTCTGCCCCACCTCGCTGCTCGGCAACTGGGAGCGCGAAGCACAGAAGTTCGCGCCCGGCACTCCGGTACGCCGCTTCCACGGCGGCGAGCGGCACCTCGACGACCTTGCCGCCGACGAGATCGTCCTCGTGACCTACGGTGTGCTGCGCCGCGACCGGGAACGTCTCGCCGAGGTCGTCTGGGGCCTGGTCGCCGCCGACGAGGCCCAGCACGCCAAGAACCCGTACAGCGCCACCGCCCGCGCGCTGCGCGCCCTGCGCGGCAGAGCACGCGTGGCGCTGACCGGCACTCCCGTCGAGAACAACCTCTCCGAGCTGTGGGCCATCCTCGACTGGACCACCCCAGGGCTGCTCGGCACACTCGCCGCCTTCCGTGAACGCCACGCCCGCGCCGTCGAATCCGGCGCAGCCGACGGCGAGGGCGCCGCGGCCGCGATACGCCTCAACCGCCTGGTACGCCCCTTCCTGCTGCGCCGCAAGAAGTCCGATCCCGGTATCGCGCCCGAACTGCCGCCGAAGACCGAGACCGACCGGGTCGTGCCCCTGACGACCGAACAGGCCACCCTGTACCAGGCCGTGGTCCGCGAGACCATGGACCGTATCCGCGACAGTGAAGGCATCGCCCGGCGCGGGCTCGTACTCAAACTCCTCACCGGCCTCAAGCAGATCTGCAACCACCCCGCCCAGTACCTGCGCCAGTCCAGCCCGCTGACCGGCCGCTCCGGCAAGCTCGAACTGCTCGACGAACTCCTGGAGACCATCACCGCGGAAGGCGAGTCCGTCCTGGTGTTCACCCAGTACGTCAGCATGGCCCGGCTCATCGAACGCCACCTGGCCGACCAGGGCATGGCGCCGCTCCTGCTGCACGGCGGCACGCCAGTCGCCCGCCGCGAGGAGATGGTCGCCGCCTTCCAGGCAGGCACGGCCCCGGTCTTCCTGCTTTCACTCAAAGCCGCGGGCACGGGCCTCAACCTCACCCGCGCCACTCATGTCGTGCACTACGACCGCTGGTGGAACCCGGCCGTCGAGGACCAGGCCACCGACCGCGCCTACCGCATCGGCCAGGACCGCCCCGTACAGGTCCACCGGCTCGTCACCGAGGGCACCGTGGAGGACAGGGTGGCACGGCTCGTCGAAGGAAAACGAGCGCTCGCGGAGGCCGTGGTCGGCTCCGGTGAAGCCGCGCTCACCGAACTCGGCGACGACGAACTCGCCGAACTCGTCGCCCTGCGCAGGCACTCATGAGCCCCGCCCGCCGCTCCCCCACCCGCGGCAAGCGGGCCTTCGCGGCCACATGGTGGGGCCACGCCTGGGTCACCGCGCTGGAGGACTCCTCCCTCGACTCCGGGCGGCTTTCCCGCGGTCGCACCTACGCCCGCCAGGGCATGGTCGGCGAGGTCACCGTCTCGCCCGGCATCGTCACAGCCCCCGTCCAGGGCAGCAGGCCACGCCCGTACCGCACATCAGTCCGCATACCGACGCTGACCGATCGCCAGTGGGACACCCTGCTTCAGGTGATCGCCACCCGCGCCGGGCACACCGCGGCACTACTCGACGGCGAGATGCCGCAGGACCTCGTCGACGACGCCCGAAGTGCCGGCGTCCCCCTCCTGCCGCTGCCGACCGAGCTCGATCCCCACTGCTCCTGCCCGGACTGGGGCTACCCCTGCAAACACGCCGCCGCCCTCTGCTACGCCATCGCCGCAAGCATCGACGCCGACCCCTTCGTCCTGTTCGCCCTGCGCGGCCGTACGAAGGAGAGAATTTTCGAGGAACTCCGCCGCCGAAGGGGCCGTACCACGGGCGCGGGTCCACCCGCCCCGCAGTCCACCCCGCCCGGTCTGCCCGCGGCCGCCGCGTACGCCCGCTGGGCCGCGGACCGACCCGAACTACCCGAACCGCCCGCCCTCACCGCCACCCGGACACCAGCCCTTCCGCCAGAGCCGCCCCGGGCCTCCGGCCTGACCGCCACCGGACTGCGGCGCCTCGCCGCCGACGCCGCCGCCCGCGCCGCCCGGCTGCTGGCCGGCGACACCACATCCCTGGAACTCACCCAGCACCAGGACGCGTTGCGCCTGGCCGCCGCCCACAGGGACGCCGAGTGGTTCCACAACATCCAGACCGGGACGGGCATCCGCCCAACCGAACTCGCCCGCCTCACAAGGGCCTGGCGGAACGGCGGTCCCGCCGGTGTGACCGCGGCCGAGAAGCCGTTCACCCCGGACCCCGCAACGATGGCCGCGGCCCGGACCGCGCTGACCCGGGCCCTACAGGACGTGGATGACAACAAGGCCCAGCCGCGACTGCGCGCGTGGCGCAACCGCCTCACCCTGGAAGGAGCCGGACTGCAACTCCGTCTCGGCCCGGACATGCGCTGGCATCCGTACGAGCGTGAGGACACCGAGTGGTGGCCGTGCGCCGCAGCCGACCCGGACCCGGTCGCTGCCCTCGCCGCGGCCTGGGAGAAACGCCAGGAACCCGCGGGCAGTTGACACCTGAGGCCGCCGGAACCGGCGCCGCCAGATGGTGTGGTCCGCAGCGGTGCGGCCGCACCGCCACCCGGCGTCACAAGTGCGAACATGCCGCGTGACCTGGACGGAGGCGGCGCGCAGCCCGACGTCATCCTTCCGACCCCGGCCGGTTGACGCGAACAGCGACTCCCCGGCCCTCACCCCTCGCCGTGTTGCGTCATGAAAACCGCCTCTGTGGTCCTGCACAACCGCCCTACCGCCCCCCGCAGTGACTGCCAGGAATGCAGCCCGACCAGCACCCCGGCCGGGGCCGCCGGCCACCAGCAGGTGCCGAGGAGGGTGAGGGCGGTGCTCCACGCCAGCGCCTCGCAGGCCGCGTCGTAGGCGTCGCGGGCGTCGCTCAGGGCGGTGCGGGACGTGTCCGGCACCACCAGCAGCAGCTTGGGCCACTCGCTCGCGACGTCGAGTCCCGTCCCCGCTTTGACGTGTGCCTCGGTGGCGCGGAGCCGGTCTCCCGACCAGGTGGGGGAGCTGGGCCTGGTCGACGCGGTACGGGCGCGGCGAGCGTCGAGCCGATCGGCGCGGAGTGTCCTCCCCGCGGCTCGTGCCCGGACCGCCTCCTTCCCGATGTCCTCGGGATGTGTCCAGCACCGTTCGCGCCACCCGGTCAGTCGCCGCCCCAGTGGCATCAGCCACCAGGGCCAGGCCCCCGATGTCAGCGCACCGATCGCCCGCGCGACGACCGGTACCGCGAACGCGGCCGCCACCACCGCCACCGCGTAGAGCACGAGCGACGCGACGGCACGGGTGGAGGTGCCACCGCTCACCCGCAGCGCACCGGCGATCCGTTCGCGGGCGAGACCGAGGTCGTCCCAGTGGCGCTGGCCGAGCTGCCCGCCGCCCACGGCCGCGACCACGACGAACAAAGCGGCGGGCAGCAACCGTCGCAGGAACCATCCGTCGGGTATGCGCTTTTGGAGTTCGACGAGCAGTCCCACGGCCTCAGCCGTCCACCAGTCGCATCGGCTGACTGGCCAGAGCGCACACCGGCGTCTGCGCCTCCGCTCCCTCGCGCAGGTCAACCCGGGCGCAGCGGCCCGTGGGACAGATCCAGCCGACGGACCGCGGCGGTGGGCCGGACGGCCAGCCGCCCGCGCCCATCGTGGTACGCAGACCGATCCCGCCGGGGATCCCGGCCGCCTCGGCCGCGTCGTGCAACTCGCGGACGGCGTCCCGCCATTCACCGGCGCAGGGGTCACCGTCCCGGACGACCGCGAAGGACGGCTCCCACAGTTCCGGGCCGATCAGTTCGCGTAACGCGTCGATGTTGCGGCAGAGGTACTCGACGGCGTCCTCGTACACCCTGTGCGCCTTCGCCCCGTCCCCCACCGCAGACTCCCTGAAAGTCCGGAGAAACACTGCCCCCTGATGCGCGGATCAGACTAGTGTACGGGCGGTGACTGAGCTTCAGGACCGGGTTGTCGCACGCCTCTTAGCAGCTCAGAACGCCGGGGACGCCACGGCGTTGCGCGAACCGGACGCGGTCGGCGATGCGTTGGCCCTGCTGCGCGAGGCGGCGCCATCGCCCGAGGAAACGATTGATCTCGCCGCGGTCGCCGCCGTCTGCTGGACCTTCTGGCTCCGCCACCTTGGCCCCGAGGACCCGGACGCGCAGCAGAACATGACGATCACGTTGAGTGCCTTCGGGTTCCTGTGTCCACGGGTACCCGCGGACGCACAGCTTCCGCAGCCGCTGCGGGACGCCTTCGATCCAGCGGATCCGGCGCATGACGCACGGTTCGCGTACCTCGTCAGCTCGGCGTACGGCGATGCCGTCGGCAACGCGCCGGACCTCACGGAACCCGACCGGCTGGCCGCGCTGGGCCGTGCCCTTGCCTGGTCCGAGACGGCACGCCAGTCACTGCCGGAAGGCCACGAGGGTTACGCCGAGTTGGCGTTCCACGCCCTCGGGCTCGATGTGACGCGCTTCCAGCTCGCGGCGGACCCGGATGCCCTCGCCTCCGCGGCCCGGCACGCGGGAGCGGTGTGCGAGCGGTTGCCGTCCCTCGGCCCGGCGGCGGCCGAGGCTGCCGACATCGCCATCGGGACCCTGCTGGACGCCGCGCGATTACTCGGTGAACCGTCACTCGCCGAGGTCGAGCGGCTGGTCGCGGCGGCCTCCGAGGACGCGCTCACCCCGAAGGCCGCCGAAGGGCTGCGCTTCCTGCGCGAGCTCTACGCCGCACCCACCGGCTGGCCAGGTGAACGGGACCTGCGCGTCGGCTCGGCCATCGCCGAGGCGGGCGCGCGAGAGCACGACGCGGGCCGGGTCGCCTGCGGCGTACGACGACTGCGCGCCGCACTCGCGCACACCCCCACGGACCATCCGGCCCATCCCCTCGTCGCCGCCGCCCTGGGCCAGGCGCTCGGGGCCTTCGCACGGGAGCGCGGCGACAACGCGGCGGCATATGAGGCGCTCGAACTGCTGGCCATCGTCGGCGCGACGGGCGCGATGAGCGACGTGGACAGCGAACTCCTCACCGATCTGCGGACATTGACGAAACTGGCGGACGGCGACGATCCGCGTCCCTTCGAGGACGCCCGCCCGGCGATCGGCCGGATCATCGAACGGCTCAGGGAGAGTTCCACGCCGGACGGTGAGTCCTTTGCGGACATCGACCTCGAAGTCCTCGACATGGCCACCGCGATCACCTCGGGCGCGGTGTCCGACGAGCGGATCGTCCGGTATCGCGCCGCCCTGGCCGCGCTTCCCGCCGAACAGCCGAGGCGTTACGCCTATGTCGCCGTCCTGGCCGCCCTCATCGGGGCGCGCGGGCAGGAAGTGAGCGGGACAGAACCGGACAGAGCCGCCCAACTCGCCGCCGAGGCAAGTGCGTTGATGGAGGAGGTGGCGGCCGTCGCCCCGGCCGACTTCCTGCCGCTCGGCCTGCTGCGCCGCGGCGTGTTCGACGCCGCGCTGCCCGTCGCCCTGTCAACGGTCCCCTTGGGCGGACCGGAGGACGGCACGGTGAGCGGTGAGTTGGCCAGGACGGTCTCCTTGATGTCCCGCCTGTCCGACGTCCAGTTCGACGGGAGCGAACACCTCGAATCCGACATCGCGGTGATACGGGGAATGCTCGCGGACATCGGCGAGGAGGACCCCTTGCGCGCGTCGTTGTCCGGGGTGCTCGGCATCGCGCTCTCCGCCCACGCCACCGCAGACGGCGATCCCACCCCTCTCGACGAGGCCGTCACGCTGCTGCGCCACGCGCGCTCGCACGCGTCCGACTACCCCGCGGAGCTCGATTCGATACTCGCTTACGCGCTCACCATCTCGCCCGTCGGGCTCTTCGACGCGGAAGCGGCGCGAGAGGCGTCGGCACTGCTCGCCACCGCGGCGGCGAACGGGACCGCCACCGGCGGAGATCTGGCGTTGTTGTCGGCCCGTACCGAGTTCTTCAACGCCCTGCAGATCTATCTGGTCGGCCATGAACCCGGCCAGCTCGCACGTGCCCGGGAGCTCGCGGGACGGTTCAAGGAGCTTGTCGGCGAAGCGGCGCGCCAGCACGGGGACCGCTGTCCAGGGCTCGATGTGGCGGGCGACGCCCTGCTCAACCTGGTCGAAACCGTCGGGCCCGGCGGCGGTCCGAACCCGGACATCACCGACGACCATGTCGACCGGTGCAGACGGACGTTCGCGGCGTGTCCTCCCGGTCACCCGACGCGGATAGTGGCCGCGTCCACGCTCATGCGGGCGCTCGTCCAGCGTGCCCTCGCGGTGCGCGCCGCCGATCCGGATCGTGCGGCGCGCCTCGCGGCCGAGGCCGAGGAACTGAGCGGCACCGTGGAGGAGCGGGCAACCGGCGGCTGGACCGACGTGATGCGGGCGTACATCGGTGGCGTCGGCCAAGGCAGCCCGTCTCCGCTCCCGGCGACGAACCGGTCACCCGAGACCCCGCGGCATGCCCCCGCGAACGCTGTGGAGGCCATGCTGACGAGTCTGCGTAACCGCCTGTCCGGCATCGACGACCCCACCGCGCGGCGCGACCCCAGGATTCCGGCGTGGTTCCGGGCACACGATGAACTCGGGGCCGCGGCCGGTGCGTTGGCGAGGGCGCCGAGCATCGGTGTGGGCCTGGACCACCTCGAAGCGGCCGTCGAGGCCATGGCCGACGTCACCGACCGGGGTAGCGACCAGCGGTCCGCGGAGCATGGTCTGACGACGTTCGAGGGGGACATCCGCTCGATCATCGAGCTGGTCCTGTTGCGGGCCCTCGGCCAGCAGGCCGCCACCGTGGCGCACGACCTCGTGCGGAACCTCAGGGCGGCCCTTGAGGAACGGCGTCCGCCGGATGCCTTGCCCGAGTTGGAGCCCCTGTCGCGGGTGGTGGCGGGGCCCCACGTCGACCGCGCCACCGAACTGCTCGAACGTGGGCGCGGGCTGCTGCTGTCCCGGCGGATCGAGGCCCGCGCGGATCTCAGCGAACTGCGGTCGGCACACCCCGCGCTGGCGGATGACTTCGAGCGGCTGGCCGACCAGCTCGGTGCCGAGCCCGATGCGCCCGTCACGGCACCTGCCGGGCACGCCGAGTGGTCGCGGCTGGCCAAGTTCCGCGCGTCGCGGGAGCTCGACGAACTGGTGGAGCGGATCCGCTCCCACCCCGGGTTCCACGGCTTCCTGCGTCCGCTCTCCGCCGATCAGTTGCGCTCCCTCGCGGCCGAGGGCCCGATCGTGGTGCTCAACCACTCGCGACGCCACTGCCATGCCCTCGTCGTGACCGCCGACGAGATCACGGCGCTTCGTCTCGATGCCGAGGCGGACGAGATCGCCGGCGCGGCCCGGCGGCTGTGTGACGCCGTCGACGCCGTCAACGCCCATGGTCCGGTGCGGCCGTCCCCGGCGGAACTCATCGCCGCCGGTGCCACGGTCCGCGAGACGTTGGCGTGGAGCTGGCACAAGATCGTGCGTCCGGTCCTCGGTCTCGTCGGGGCGTGCGAGCGCGTACCCGACGAAGGCCGGTGGCCGCGGATCTGGTGGGTGCCCACGGGACCGTTCAACGCCCTTCCGCTCCACGCGGCGCAGTGCACTCTGCCCGACTGCGAACTCGACGGCTGCGGCGCCGCGTTGGACACCGTGGTGTCCTCGTACGTGCCCGGTTTCCAGATCCTGGCGTACGCGCGCGCCCGGGCCGAGCACCGCGACACCGCCCGCAGCGGCAGCGCCCTGCTGGTCGCGGCGCCGGAGGACGAGCTGCCCGGTGTCGCGGCGGCGGCCGACTACGCGGCCGGACTGCTCGGCGCGCCCGAGCCACTGGTCGGCGCCGCCGCCACCCGCGCGGCCGTCCTGGCCGCGCTCGGCAGCACCCCCTGGGCGCACTTCGGCTGTCACGCGGCCGGCGACCCGATGGAACCGTCCGGCGCGCTGCTCCATCTGCCCAGCGGTGAGCCGCTGTCCGTCCTGGAGATCTGCCGGGCCCGGCCGCGGTCGGCACGGCTCGCCTTCCTCGCGGCCTGCGGCACCGCGCGCACCTCCGAGCGGCTGTCCGACGAGGCCATCCACATCACCAGCGCGTTCCTTCTCGCCGGCTTCCCCACCGCGGTCGGAACCCTCTGGGAGATCGACAGCACCCACGCGGACCAGGTGACCCGCGCCTTCTACCGCCGTATGACGGGCGACGGCACCGACACCTCCGCCCACGCCCTGCACCACACCGTCCGAGGCCTCCGCCGTCGGATCCCCGACCGCCCCCACATCTGGGCGGCCTACGTGCACGCGGGTACGTGAGCCCACGGCGCGCCCCTCGCGGGCAGCGCCCTGGTCCGGTGGACAACCGTCTGGATGGCCGACGCCGGGACACGACACGGGAGTTGCGCGCCTTCGCCGTGGGGTACGCCGGGTGACTCACCGGCCTGATGAGCCGCCTCGTGGGCCGCTGACGCGCGGTTCGCGGTCCGAGGCCACGGCCTCGGACCGCTTTCCGTGCACCGCGTTCCAGTCCACGTCGACGCGCAAGCCAGTTAGATGTTCCCCCGTCACTGACTCCCCCCGGTGCGTCTAGCGAACTAGATGCGGTGCCAGGAACATACCTTCGACACCAACGCCTCTGTCAAGTCAACTAGATGAAACGGCCTGGGTGATGGCCTGTCAGGTGACAGATTCTCTCTAGTTGAAAGGATGGGGATAATGAGAGCCTGTAGACAGACGGCACGGACAGCACGGGCGCGGGGTGGGGAGTAGTGATCAAGGCGATGGGTGACCAGGCTCCGGCTACCGGGCCGCGTACGATCGCGCAGAAGCTCGACTACCTGATCCGGGAGATCCATCCCAAGGGGCGCGGCCCGTTCACGTACCAGGAGATCGCCGACCAGATCCGGCAGCGGGCCAACGAGGGCGACCCGACGGTGTCGCACGGCACGGTTCAGGCCATCCGCACCGGCAAGGTCACCAACCCCGGCGTGGACTCGCTGCGGGCGCTGGCCGCCTTCTTCGGGGTGCCCACCGCCTACTTCCTGGACGACACCGTCTCCGGCGCGGTGGAGGCCCGGATCCGGGAGATCAAGCAGAGCGCGGAGCAGGCCGACGCCGGCGACGAACTGGCCGACGCGCTACAGGACCGGGAGGTCCGCGCCGTCGCGTTCCGGTTGAGCGGCCTGTCGGCCAAGTCGCTGCGTGGCATCAAGGGCATCGTGGAGGGCTTCCGGCAGGCGGAGGGGTTGCCGGAGGTGAAGCCGCAGCGGACCCGACGCCGCAGAGGCTGACCCACCGAGCCCCGCCTCGTGCCGACCGGCACATTCCGCTTACAGTACTGGTCGCGAGTGGTTTGGGTGCGCTCCGAAACGTTCTGCGGTCCGCCCGGCCGGTTCTGGTGTCGGGTGGCTGAAATGAGGCGGGAGCGGATGAAGTGGTGGAGACGTCCACATAGACAGCCGTTCGCCGATCTCACCGAACGGCTCGCCATCCCCCAGCCGTTCAGCCTGGAGGATTTCTGCGCGAGCATCGCGGAGCAGCGCGGCCGTCCGCTGCACCTGCTGCCGCTCGACGGCCCGATGGACCCGAACCTGCCCTGCGGCATCTGGCTCGGCCTGGACTCCGCGGACATCGTGTTCTACGAGGCGAGCGCGGCCGACATCCTCAAGGTGCACATCGTGCTGCACGAGATCGCGCACATGCTGCTCGGCCATGTCGCCCCCGAGCTGAACATCACCGATGACACCACCGAGGCCGAACTCCACACGGCCACCGAGCACTTCGAGAACCTGCTGTCCCGTACCAGCCAGGCGGTGCATGATGCCAGCAGCCCGTCGCTGCCCATCGCGGACATCATCCGGGCGGAAGCCGCGCGGATCCGGACCAGCGCCGCGACGGCCACCGAGCGGGACAGCGAACTGGGCCTGTCGGCCGACCGCATCGTCCATCTCCTCGGCCGCACCAAGTTCGCAAACCGCCAGGAAAAGGACGCGGAGACGCTGGCCACGCTGATCCTCGAACGCGCCAGCCGCAACGAGACAGGCTCCACGTCGGACGAGGCCGCGGATGTGCTCTCCCGCCTCAACGACGCCTTCGGACACCCGGCACGGGGGCTATGAACACCGTCAAGGAAATCGTCCTAGCCCTGTTGTGGGCGGTCACCCTCTGGCGACTGCCCGCCGCGGTGCGCGTACCGCGGCAACGCGCGCTGTGGACCGCGTTCGCGTCCATCGCCGCCGCCTCGACGCTGGGTGAGCCCGGCGTGGTCGACCACGTCGACCAACTGGCCGGGGTCCACAACCTCTCCACCCTCGGCAAGAACCTGCTGGGCATCGTCGGCTCCGCGGCCATCCTGGACTTCGTCGTCGCCATCGCCCGGCCGATGGCGCTGCCCAGGGCCCGCCGCGCGCTGACCGTGCTGGCGACGGTGTCCATGACCGCGATGAGCGTGCTGTTCGCGCTCACCCCGCGGCCGTCCGAGGTCAGCGACTTCTACCAGGCCAACGTCGGCTCCCTGGCGGGCACCGCCTACTGCATGGTCTTCACCGGCTGCCTCGGCATCGCCATGACCGTCGCCACCTGGCTGTTCTGGGCGTACAGCCGGCACGCCGGGGCCGCCTGGCTGCGTACCGGACTACGTCTGCTGGGCGCCGGAACCGCCTTCGGCGCCCTGTACAGCCTGCTGCGCGCCGCCCTGATGCTGCTGGGCTTCCTGCATCCGGGCGTCATCAACGCCCCGGCCACCACGGTGGCGGACGCGGTGGAGAACGCCGCCATCTCCCTGATCATCGTGGGCAGTTCGCTGCCCGCCGTCGGAGTGCTGTGGCGCTCCGTGCGCGACTGGTGGGCGCTGCGCCGCATCCAGCCGCTGTGGGCCGAACTGACCAGCGCGGTACCTGACATCGTGCTGGACGCCCGCTCCCGCCTGACCCCCCGGGTGCGACTGCACCGTACGGTCATCGAGATCCGCGACGCGGTGCTGGTGCTCTCGTCGTACGTACCGGAACACGTGCGCAGGCAGGCGGAGCACACCGCGGGTCTCTCCGGTGTCCAGGGGGACCGGCGCACCGCCCTGTCCGAGGCGATCTGGCTGCGCACCGCGTGCGCGGCGAAGCTCGACGGCGCCGACATCGTCAGCGAGTCGGAACGTCAGGCGACCGCGTCGGCCACCATGGCCCTCGACTTCGACGCGGAAGTGGCCCGGCTGCTCATCCTCAGCGAGGCCTACCACTCCCCCGCGGCCCGCACCCATGCGAAGGAACAAGCGTGACCCTCCTGACCGAGACGGAATCCCGACCGGCTCGCCTGATAACCGACGGCCTTGAGCCCAAGAACTGGATCATCGCGGTGTCGCTGCTCATCGGCTGGCACGCGGACCGCCTCGCCGGGGTCGGTTGGGGCGTGTTCGCCGCGGTGTTCGCGGGCGGCATTCCCACGCTGTGGATCAAGTTCGGGCAGCGAATGGGATATTGGGGAGACCGCCACGCCCGCCGCCGTCAGGACCGGCTGATCCTGATTCCGGGCGTGGTGGTCTCCGTTGTGCTCGGCATCGTGCTGATGGCGTTTCTGGGCTCGCCCCGGGAAATGCTCGCCCTCGTCGCGTCGATGCTTTCCACACTGCTGGCGATCCTGGCCATCACCACGGTGTGGAAGATCTCCGTCCACACCGCGGTGTCCGCCGGCTCGGTGGTCATGCTCGCGCTCGCCTACGGCCCCTGGCTGCTCGCCCTGTTCCCCCTGGTCGCCGTCATCGGCTGGTCCCGGGTGGCCCTGCGCGACCACACCCTCGCCCAGGTCATCGCGGGCACGGCTCTGGGCGCGACGGTGGCGGGGGCGGTTTTCGGGGTGTGGGGATAAGCCGGAGCAGCCGGACCGAACCCCGTCAGTCGTCCACGCTGGCCAAGACCGAACAGCCCGGGGCACGGCGGTGCCCCGGGCTGCCCGTAGCGGTGGGCTACTTGCCGCCGCGCTCGCCCGACCAGCGGGCCGGGCCCATCTGGCGGGACATGATGGTGATGAGTTCGTACGCCGTGTGGGAGGCGGCTACCGCGGTGATCTCGGCGTGGTCGTAGGCGGGGGCCACCTCCACCAGGTCGGCGGAGACCAGGTGGCAGGAGGACAGGCCCCGGATGATTTCCAGCAGTTCACGGGAGGTCAGGCCGCCCGCCTCGGGGGTTCCGGTGCCGGGGGCGTGGGATGGGTCCAGGACGTCGATGTCGACGGAGATGTAGAGCGGGCGCTCACCGATGCGTTCGCGCAGCTGCTGCACCACCTCGTCCACACCGCGCCGCATCACATCGGCGGACGTCACGATGCCGAAGCCCAGCTTGGCGTCCTCGTCCAGGTCGTCCTGGTGGTAGATCGGGCCTCGGGTACCCACGTGGGACAGGGCGGAGGTGTCCAGGATGCCCTCCTCGACCGCCCGCCGGAACGGCGTACCGTGGGTGTACTTCTCACCGAAGTGCGTGTCCCAGGTGTCGAGATGGGCGTCGAAGTGCAGCAGCGCCACGGGGCCGTGCTTGCGGGCCACCGCGCGCAGCAGCGGCAGCGCGATGGTGTGGTCACCGCCGAGGGTCATCAACCGGGCCCCGGTGTCGATGAGTTCACCGGCAGCCGACTCGATAGTCTCCACCGCCTCGTTGAGGTTGTGGGGGTTGGCGGTGATGTCCCCCGCGTCCGCGACCTGGGCGAAGTGGAAGGGGTAGACCTGCTGCGCCGGGTTGTACGGGCGCAGCTGGCGCGACGCCTCACGTATCGCGTTGCCGCCGAACCGTGCGCCGGGCCGGTAGGAGACGCCGGAGTCGAAGGGCACCCCGACCACCGCGATGTCCGTCTCCCCCACCTCGTCCAGCCGGGGCACCCGGCCGAACGTCGCCAACCCCGCGTAGGTCAGGGTCCGTTCGGTCACTTCCGGTCCACGGGGTGGGATCACGCCGTTGTTGAGCGGGGCCATGGTCGTAGCGGTGCCTTTCTTCGGGAGGAGGGGGCGGTTTACGTGGGTGGGTTGCCGTGCTTGCGGGACGGGAGGTCTGCGTGCTTGGTGCGCAGCATCGCCAGGGAGCGGATGAGCACCTCGCGGGTCTCGGCCGGGTCGATCACGTCGTCGACCAGACCGCGCTCGGCCGCGTAGTACGGGTGCATCAGCTCCGACTTGTACTCCTTGACCATCGCGGCCCGCATCTCGTCCGGATCGTCGGCCTCGGCGATCTGCCGACGGAAGATCACGTTCGCCGCGCCCTCGGCACCCATCACCGCGATCTCGTTCGTCGGCCACGCGTACGTCAGGTCAGCACCGATGGACTGCGAGTCCATCACGATGTACGCACCGCCGTACGCCTTGCGCAGGATCAACGAGATCCGCGGCACCGTGGCGTTGCAGTACGCGTACAGCAACTTCGCGCCATGCCGGATGATCCCGCCGTGCTCCTGGTCCACACCCGGCAGGAAGCCCGGCACATCCAGCAGCGTGACCAACGGAATGTTGAACGCATCACACATCTGCACGAAGCGCGCGGCCTTCTCCGACGCCTCGATGTCCAGCACACCGGCGAGCACCTGCGGTTGGTTGGCCACCAGACCGACCACCTGCCCGTCGAGGCGGGCCAGCGCGCACAGCACGTTCTTCGCCCAGCGCTCGTGCACCTCGAGGAAGTCACCGTCGTCGACGATCTCCTCGATCACCTTGCGCATGTCGTACGGGCGGCTGCCGTCCACGGGCACCAGGCTCAACAACGCCTCGGCACGCCGGTCGGCGGGGTCCTGGCAGTCCGCAACCGGCGGCATCTGCCGGTTGTTGGACGGCAGCAGGGAGAGCAGATACCGGACTTCCTCGATGCAGCTCTGCTCGTCGTCGTAGGCGAAGTGCGCCACCCCGGAGGTCTCGGCGTGCACATCCGCACCACCCAGACCGTTCTGCGAGACCTTCTCACCCGTCACCGCCTGCACCACATCCGGGCCGGTGATGAACATCTGCGAGGTCTCCCGCACCATGAACACGAAGTCCGTCAACGCCGGACTGTAAGCGGCACCACCCGCACACGGACCCAGCATCACCGAGATCTGCGGAATCACACCCGACGCCCTCGTGTTGCGCTGGAAGATCCCGCCATACCCGGCCAGCGCCGAGACACCCTCCTGGATCCGGGCACCCGCACCGTCGTTCAACGACACCAACGGCGCACCCGCCGCGATCGCCTTGTCCATGATCTTGTGAATCTTCTGCGCGTGCGCCTCACCCAGCGCACCACCGAAGATCCGGAAATCATGCGCGTACACGAACACCGTGCGCCCATGCACGGTCCCCCACCCGGTGATCACACCATCGGTGTACGGCCGCTTCGCCTCCAGGCCGAACCCCGAAGCACGATGCCGCCGCAACGGCTCCACCTCGTGGAACGACCCCTCATCCAGCAACAGCTCGATCCGCTCACGCGCGGTCAACTTGCCCTTGGCATGCTGCGCCTCGGTCGCCCGCTCACTCGGCCCCCGCCGCACCTGCTCACGAATCGCATGCAGCTCCGCCACACGCCCGTAAGCCTCACCGTCGGGAGGCGTTGCCCGCCCGTGAGGCGTCGCCTGGGTGATCGTGGTCATGGTCGCTCCACCCCCGAGCCCGGTGTGCCGGGCGACAAAGTGGTCCGAAGTCGTGGTCCGACGTTCGGTCAACCGTGGGCCTTCCGCACCCACGTTCGGCGATTCAAACCCGTACAGCAGTGAGACTTCCACCACCATCGCCCCCTACCACCCATCGACCACCCCCTAACCCGACGTGACCAGCAGTCATCGCCAACTCGCCACACCCGCCGGAGCGGTGGTCGGCACACCGGGCCCCATTCGATTCAACGGCCCGTTCACCCGCTGGTGATTTGCACGTTACTTTCACGTGGCGTGCACCTCGCCCATGCTTTTCTTCACCCGTCCGGGTGGTTGCTAGAGTTCCCGAAGAGCCTTCGGCCAGAGGCCCCGGCCGACGTCCGTGACCAGGCCTGCGCGCGAACTGACCTGAGCCGCGCGGGTCGTTGACGTCGTCCCGGAAGCGTACGGGGGAAGGAGCACGAGATCGTGGCCCACTTAGCGGGATTTCGCACGCGCGAGGCGTGAGAGGCATTCCGGAACCCTCCAGAACTACCGTTCGGTAACACAGCCGCCGGTAGCGGAACGCCACCTGACCGGCCTCCTTGATGGCCCCCGGATTTCTGCGCGTCTTAACGGGGAAGGAAATGACGAGTTTGTTGATCGAGCGGGATGAGGAGAAGGCTCGGCTCATCCGGTTTTTCGCCGGAAGATCCGACGGCCGGGGCCGTGTCGGTGTCATAAGCGGGGGTGTCGGCTCGGGTAAGACCGCACTGCTGAACCAGGTGTCGGAAGGCGTCATGGCCTCCGGCGTCCAACTGCTCAGCGCGGTTGCCGCGCCCTCGGAACAGGCCTTCCCCTACGCGGTGTTGGAACAGCTCCTACAGGGCCTGCCGTCGCAAGGCGACGGCCTGCCACCGCTGTTGTTCCCGCTGCCGTCCGAGCACGACCCACGACCGGACGATTCGGACCCGCAGGTACCGCTCACCATCCTGCGCTGCTTCCACCGCACCCTCGCCGAACTCACCGTGGAGCGGCCGCTGCTGATCGCCATCGACGACGTGCAGTTCGCCGACCCGCAGTCGCTGACCTGCCTGGCGTACGCCGTCCGCCGGCTGCCCGGCAACCGGCCCTCGCTGCTGGTCGCCTGCGGCGACCGCGCCTGCAGCACGCCGGCCTCCGTCAGGGAGCTGGGCCACCAACTCGACCTGTGCAACGTACGGCTTGGCCCGCTGTCCGAGCGGGGTGTCAACGGGCTGCTCGCCGACACGTTCGGCGCGGTGGACGCGGACCGGATCGCACCGGCCCTCCACGCGGCCACCGGCGGCAATCCGCTGCTGCTGCACGGTTTCCTGGACGACACCCCGCGCCCGGCCCCGGGCAGTGGTGGCCGGGTGGCGCTGACCCCCAAGGCCGGAGAAATGTTCCGGCAGGCCGCCCTGGGCTGCGTACACCGTGGCGGCGAGAACAACCTGCTGACCGCCCGGGGCATCGCGGTGCTGGGCGGTGCCGAGGCGGTACCGCTGCTGTGCGCGCTGGTCGGGCTGGAGGAGCGGACCGTCCGGCAGGCCGTCTCCGCGCTCGCCGAGGCAGGCATCCTCGACGAGCCGGGCACCGCGTTCCGCCATGAGGCGGTACGCGAGGCCGTGCTGGAGGACCTGCCCGCCGAGTCGGCCGCCCAACTGCGCTCGCTTGCCGCACGGTTGCTCTACGAGGACGGCGCGAGCCCGACCGCCGTGGCGCACCAGCTGATCGACCACGAGCAGCCCGCGTCGCACGAGGAGTGGGTACCGCAGGTGCTGCGGGAGGCCGCGCGCTGGGCACTCGCCGACGACGAGGTCGCGTTCGCCACCCGCTGCCTGCAGACCGCCGAGCGGCGCTGCGCCGACGACCAGGAGCGGCTGGCGATCAGGGCGGAGCTGGCCGAGATCCTCTGGCGGGTCAAGCCGTCCGCGTCCGCACAGCAGTTGCAGTCGCTGGCCGCGCCCGTCCGGGCCGGGCTGCTGCCGCCGAACCAGACGCTGCAGTTGGCGCTGGGCATGCTGTGGAACGGTCAGATGGACGACGCCACCGCGGCGATCCGACAGGTCAACGACGTGATGTCCAAGGAGCCCGACTCCCGGCTGGGCTGCGAACTCCAGGCCGCCCGGCTGCTGATGGCCTCCACGTACCCTGGGACACTGGGCAAGGTCCAGCACTGGCCCGGGCAGGAGCACGGGGGCCGTGGCGCCACGGCGGCGGTGATGCCGATCAGGGCGCTCAGCGCACTGCAGGCCGCGTTGCGCCAGGAGTCCGGGGATGCCGTGGCCGAGCAGGCCGAACAGGTGCTGCGCGGCACGCGGTTGACCGACATGTCCCGGCAGGTGCTCAAGACGGCGCTGCTGGCGCTGGTTTACGCGGAGCGGCTGGGCCCGGCGACGCTGTGGTGCGACCGGCTGCTGGCGGAGGCGGAGGCCCGTAACGCACCGAGCTGGCTGGCCGCGTTCAACGCGGTACGGGCGGAGATCGCCTACCGCCGCGGACACCTGGTCAAGGCGGTCGAGTGCGCCGAGCAGGCGCTGGAACAACTTCCGGCGCACGGATGGGGCGTTGGCATCGGCATGCCGCTGGCCACGCTGGTCAAGGCCAGGACCGCGATGGGCCACCACGACACGGCGGCCGAACTGCTGGAGTCCCCGGTTCCGGACGCGATGTACGCCACCAGGTACGGCGCGCACTACCTCTACGCGCGTGGCCGCCACCAGTTGGCCACCGGCCGCCACCATGCCGCGATGACCGACTTCGCGGCCTGCGGCGAGCGGATGCGCGCCTGGGGCATGGATTCGGCCACCCTGGTGCCGTGGCGGCTGGGCATGGCGGAGACCTGGCTGGCGTTGGACAACCACGAGAAGGCCGCCGAGTGGGCCAAGGACCAACTGGCCCGCGCCGCCGAGTCGCAGCCCCGTGTCCGGGGCGCCGCACGGCGGGTGCTGGCCGCCACGCTGCCGCCTGCCGAGCGGCCCAAGCTGCTCGGCCAGGCGATCAGCGCGCTCCAGTCGGGCGGTGACTGCTACGAGATGGCGCGCGCACTGGCCGATCTGGGCCAGGCGCACAAGCAGCTCGGTGAGGTGGCCAAGGGCCGGTTGCTGGTCCGACGGGCCTGGCGGATGGCGGAGGGTTGCGGCGCCGAGGAGTTGTACCGTTCGCTGCAGCCCACCCCGGTGCGCGGCGGCTCGTCGGAGACGGGCGGGGAGCCCTCGGGCAACGGCCGGGCGGACACCGCCGCGGTCGCCTCGCTCACCGACGCGGAGCGACGCGTCGCCTCACTGGCCGTGTACGGCTATACGAACCGCGAGATCGCGGCCAAGCTGTTCATCACGATCAGTACGGTGGAACAGCACCTCACCCGCGTCTACCGCAAGATCAACATAAGTCACCGCCAGGACCTTCCGGTCAGTTTGGACAGCGATGTCGCACACAGCGCCTGACGGCTCGGCGCCGAGCCCGACCCCCGGCAGATCCGACGGACGGCTGCTCGCCGTCAGCGACCTGCACATCGGCATGCCGGACAACCGGCCGATCACCGAGTCGCTGCGGCCGACGAGCGACGGTGACTGGCTGATCGTCGCCGGGGACGTCGGTGAGCTGACGCATGACATCGAGTGGGCGCTACGGCTGCTTACCAGCCGTTTCGCCAAGGTGGTGTGGGCGCCCGGCAACCACGAGCTGTGGACGCCGCGCGAGGAGCCGCTGCAACTGCGCGGCGAGCAGCGCTACCGGCATCTGGTGGAGATGTGCCGCGGCCTGGGCGTGGTCACGCCGGAGGACCCGTATCCGGTGTGGCGGGGAGCGCAGGGGCCGGTGGCGGTGGCGCCGCTGTTCCTGCTGTACGACTACACCTTCCGGGCGCCCGGCACCACGACGAAGGAGGAGTCGCTGGCCCGGGCGCACGAGGCGGGCGTGGTGTGCACCGACGAGTACCTGCTGCACCCGGACCCGTATCCGAGCCGGGACGCCTGGTGCCGGGAGCGGGTGCGGGAGACCGAGCGGCGGCTGGCGGCGCACGACCCTTCGGTGCCGCTCGTGCTGGTCAACCACTATCCGCTGGTGCGCGAGCCGACCGACGTGCTGTGGCACCCGGAGTTCGCGCAGTGGTGCGGCACCGAGCTGACCGCCGACTGGCACCGCCGGTTCAATACCGCGGCGGTGGTCTACGGGCACCTGCACATCCCCAGGACCACCTGGCACGACGGGATCCGGTTCGAGGAGGTCTCGATCGGCTACCCCCGCGAGTGGCGCCGCCGCGGCCATCCGCGGGGGCTGCTGCGGCAGATCCTGCCCTACCCCGAGGACGGCGAGAAGGAGGGGAACGGCGAGTGATAGGCGAACTGCTTCCCGCTGCGGTGGCCAGCGCCGAGGCGTTCGAGGACTGCTCCGAGGACGAGTTGTTCCCGCAGGAGCGGAAGTTGCTCGGCAACTCGGTGGAGCGCAGACGCAGGGAGTTCACCACCGTACGGGCCTGTGCCCGGCGGGCGTTGGCGGACCTGGGTCTGCCACCCACGCCGGTGCTGCCAGGGGTGCGCAACGCGCCACGGTGGCCGGACGGGATCGTGGGCAGCATGACGCACTGTGACGGCTATCGGGCGGCGGCGCTGGCCAGGGCGGCGGAGATGGTGACCGTCGGCATCGACGCCGAACCCGATCTTCCGCTGCGGCCCGGGGTGGTGGAGTCGATCGCCCTGCCCAGCGAACTGTCCTGGGTGCGGGCGGCGGTGCCCGGCGCCGTGCACCGGGACCGGCTGCTGTTCAGCGCCAAGGAGTGCGTCTACAAGGCGTGGTATCCCATGATGCGCAGCGAACTCGACTTCGAGGACGCGGAGATCGCCTTCGCCACCCAGACCGTCGACCCGGCGGGCAGCTCCGGCACGTTCACCGCACAGGTGCTGCGTCCGGCGCGGCACGCTTCGGGTCGGTGGATGGACGCGTTCCGCGGCCGCTGGGCGGCCAGCCGCGGGCTGATCGTCACCACCATCGCACTGCCCGCCGTGGAACGCTGAAACCAATCCGGACCAGCGCCGGAAACCAGGGTCGGTAGGGGTTGGCGGGGTAACCGGGGCGAAAATAGCGTGGGTTCATGCTCGTGCCGGATTTTCCGTTCTCGTACGACAGCTGGCTACGTCATCCGGCCGGGCTCGGCAGCCTGCCGCCGGATAGGGCCGGAACCGAGATCGCCGTTGTGGGCGGCGGTATGGCGGGAATCACCGCCGCCTACGAACTGATGCGGCTCGGGCTGCGTCCCGTGCTTTACGAGGCCGAGCAGTTGGGCGGCCGAATGCGTTCCGTGCCGTTTCCCGGGGAACCGGAACGCATCGCCGAGATGGGCGCCATGCGGTTTCCGCTGTCCGGCCGTTCGCTGTTCCACTACATCGACCTGCTGGGCCTGCGCACTTTTCCGTTTCCCAATCCGCTGGCGCCGAGCACCCCGAGCACCGTGATAGACCTCAACGGCCACCGCCATCACGCACGTTCGGTGGAGGAACTGCCGGGGATCTACCAGGAGGTGTCCGACGCCTGGGACAAGGCGCTCCAGGAGCGGGCCGAGCTGTCCACGGTGCGTGACGCGATGCGGCGCGGTGATGTGGAGACGCTGAAGGTGGTGTGGAACCGGCTGGTCACGGAGTTCGACGACCAGTCGTTCTACGGGTTCCTGGCCACCTCCCCCTCGTTCCAGTCGTTCCGGCACCGGGAGATCTTCGGGCAGGTGGGATTCGGCACCGGCGGGTGGGACACGGATTTCCCCAATTCGTTCCTTGAGATCCTGCGAGTGGTGTTCACCGAGGCGGACGAAAACCAGGTCGGCATAGCGGGCGGCTGCCAGCAGGTGCCGCGCGGACTGTGGCGGCACGCTCCCGCCGACCTGGCGCACTGGCCCGTCGGGACGTCACTGGCCGGGCTGCACGGGGGCGCTCCCCGGCCCGCCGTCACCCGGATCGCCCGGACCCCGGACTCCGCCGGATTTTCGGTGACGGACGAGGAGAACACCGTGCGGGAGTACCCGGCGGTCGTCTTCACTCCCCATCTGTGGACGCTGCTGCACCGGATCGACTGCGATCCGCGGATTCTGTCCACCGAGCACTGGACAGCCGTGGAGCGCACCCACTACATGGGATCGTCAAAGGTTTTCGTGCTGGTCGACCGGCCGTTCTGGCGGGACACCGATCCGGAAACCGGACACGACGTGATGGGCATGACGCTCACCGACCGGATGCCGCGCGGTGTTTATCTTTTCGAGGACGGTCCTGACCGGCCCGCGGTCATGTGCCTGTCGTACACCTGGAACGACGATTCACTGAAGTACGCCACCCTTTCCGCGGACGAGCGGCTTGAGGCGCTGCTGAGCAGTTTGGCGGCGATCCATCCGAACGTCGACATCCGTTCGCACATCATCGGTGACCCGATCACCATCACGTGGGAGACGGAACCGCGTTTCATGGGCGCGTTCAAGTCGAACCTGCCGGGTCAATACCGTTATCAGCGGCGGCTTTTCACCCAGTTCATGCAGGAGGAGATGGATCCGGCGCACCGCGGTCTCTTCCTGTGCGGCGACGACGTCTCCTGGACGGCCGGTTTCGCCGAGGGCGCGGTGACCACGGCGCTGAACGCGGTGTGGGGGGTCGTCAACCACCTCGGCGGCGGTACGCATCCGCATAATCCGGGGCCGGGGGATCTCTTCCCTGACCTGGCGCCCGTTGAACTTCCGTACGTCTGAACAACCGCACAAGAAAAAAAAGGGGGGTTGACGGAGTCACATCCGCCAACCCCCCTTTTTTTCCGTCCAGCTATTCCTGGGCGAGGGCCTCCAGTCGGCGCTTGTCCGGCTTGCCGTTGCGGTTGAGCGGAAAGGCGTCCAGCACGATGACCCGGTTGGGCTGCTCGTAGGCGGGCAGCAACTCGTTGAGCACCTCGCGCCAGTGCGCGGCGTCCCGCCGCTGCTCGTCCTCCACGAAGAACACCAGCTGCGCGCCGCGCCGTTCGTCCGGCAGCGGTACCACCCGTACCGGGCACCGCGCGGCCTCGACCTTGCGCTCGATGAGTTCCGGGTAGAGCGTGTAGCCCATGCGGTGCACGGCGAGCTTGCGACCGAGGACGAACAGGTTGCCGTGCTCGTCCAGATGGCCGAGGTCGCCGGTGGGCTGCCAGCCGGTCGGTGTGCGGATGAGCGTGCCGTCCTCGGCGAGGTGGCCTTCCAGCGCGTCGGGGGTGTCGACCTGGATCTCGCCCGCCTCTCCGGCGGGCATCGGTCGGCCGTCCTCGTCCACGATCCTGACCTGGATGCCCTCCATGGGGCGGCCGGTGGCGACCGGATTGTCCAGGGTGGCGAAGGCGATGTTGCCCAGTTCGGTGCTGCCGTAGCTGTCCAGCAGCGGCAGGCCGAACTCCTCGGCGTAGGCGGCGACCAGTGGTGCGTCCAGCGGTGCGGCGCCGACGCAGAACATCCGGGTGGACTCCAGGTGGGCGCGCAGCGCGGCCTTGCGGGTCACCAGGTTGAGGATGCTGCGGTAGCTGGAGGGTGTGGCGTCGATCACCGTGGTACCGGTCTGTCCGGCCATGCGCAGCGCGTGGTCGAGCCGACGGTAGGGGGCGACCACCAGCGAGCACCGGGTGAGCCAGGCGATCAGCACCATCGACAGGCCGTACTGGTGGGCGAAGGGAAGCAGCGGCAGCAGCACGTCATCGGGCCGATGGCCGACCTGCGCGGCGTTGCGCTCCAGGTTGCGCAGGAACTTGGCACCGGACTTGACGACACCCTTGGGGGTGCCGGTCGAGCCCGAGGTCCACATGATCAGGCCGTCCGGCAGTTCGCCCCAGGCGTCGAACGACAGCCGCTCGGTGCCCGCCGGACGGTCGGTCGCGGCGACCAGCAGCTCGTAGAGGTGGACGGGGTCGGCCTCGGCGTCGATGGGCGCGTCGTCGTCCACGAAGGTCTTCTTGACGCCGGTGCGCAGCGCGATCCGCCGGGTCTCCTCGACATGCTCCTGCTGGTCGACCAGCACGATGGAGGCACCGACGTGCATCAGTGCGAACAGCACGCAGACATAGGCGGCGGAGTTCCCGGCCTTGAGCATGACGCGGTCGCCCGTGCCGACTCCGCCGTCGCGGATGACGGCGGCGATGCGCAGCGCGTCGCGCTCGAAGTCATCGAGTGTCTGTACCGAGTCGACTGCAAATATTCTCGCGGTCATACGTAGGCTTCCTTGTCCTACTCGGCTTGAATGGCTTTGACATTGGCGATGTTCATGGTGTTTGCGATGTTCTCGATCGATATCGACATGAGCTGGTCATGCACGAGGTTGACCACCTCGCGCTTGCTGTTGTCGAGGAAGCGCTGCGCGCCGGGCAGGACTTCGAGGTCGAACCGCCCGCCGGTGCACCGTCGCCAGGCCCGTACCCCGGCTGGTGTGGTGCGGGGGTCGTGGTTGCCGGTGAGCGCGACGATGCGGCAGCTCAGCGTCGGCGGGCCGAGCGGGGCGTGCACACCGGGGGCGTTACGGCCCGAGACGAACAGCGTCATCAGCAGTGCGGTGGTCTCCCGCTCCAGCCGTTGGGCCACCCGGTAGGCGAGGTAGGCGCCGTCGCGGTGGCCGAAGAACGCCAGTCGGCGGTCGGTCCAGTCACCAAGCGCCTCGAAGATCTGGTCGGCCAACTCCTCGTCGTCCTGGACGGGTTCACCCTCGCCGTGGCACAGGTCGTCGGGATCCCCCGCGTCTCCCGGGTACTGGATGACCAGTACCTCCACGGTGGGCAGCAGCAGTTCCGCCAACGCCAGGTAGTAGGCGGTGGAGTTCACGAAGCCCGGAAAGCAGACCAGGCGGAAGCTGCTCGGGGTGGCCGGTTGCAGGATCCTGATCAGGCCGATGTCGTCGGGCGTGGTCTCTTCCGTCATGTGGTCGGCGGCCCCTGCCTGAGGGGGGTCCACACCTTGTGGTTCTTGCGGTACCAGTCCACGGTCTCGGCTATGCCCAGCGTGAAGTCATGGACCGGCCGGTACCCCAGCTCGTCGCGGATCTTGGTCCAGTCGACGCTGTACCGGCGGTCGTGCCCCTTGCGGTCGGCGACCAGGTCCACCCGGTCCCAGTCCGCCCCGCACGCCTCCAACAGCACTTCGGTGAGCTGCTTGTTGGTCAGCTCGGTGCCGCCGCCGATGTTGTATATCTCGCCGGGTCTACCGCCGGTGAGCACCGCGAGCAGACCTCTGCAGTGGTCGTCCACGTGCAGCCAGTCCCGTACGTTGCCGCCGTCGCCGTACAGCGGTACGTTCTGGCCGCTCAGCAGACGGCTGACGAACAGCGGGATGACCTTCTCCGGGTACTGGTACGGGCCGTAGTTGTTGGAGCAGCGGGTCACCCGCACGTCCAGGCCGTGGGTGCGGTGGTAGGACAGCGCTATCAGGTCGCTGGCGGCCTTCGACGCGGAGTACGGCGAGTTGGGCAGCAGCACGTCGTCCTCGGTGGACGAGCCGAACGGCACCGAGCCGTACACCTCGTCGGTCGAGACGTGCACGAACGGCGCGGTGCCGTGCCGCAGCGCGGCGTCCAACAGGGTGCTGGTGCCCAGGACGTTGGTGTGCACGAAGTCCTGTGCCGCCGCGATGGAACGGTCCACATGCGACTCGGCGGCCAGGTGGATCACCGCGTCGTGCTCGGCGACCAGCCGGTCGACCAGGGCGACGTCGGTGATGTCACCGCGGACGAACGCGTAGCCGGGCGCGTCCTGGACCGGTGCGAGGTTCTCCAGGCAGCCCGCGTAGGTGAGCTTGTCCAGGACGGTGACCCGCACGTCGTCACCGAGCGGCCGGTCGGGGCCGAGGACGGTGCGCACGAGATGGGAGCCGATGAAACCGGCGGCGCCGGTGATCAGGAGCTTCATGAGCGGATCTGCACCTTGCTGTGGTCACCGAGGATCAGGCGGTGGGCTTGCGGGGTACGGGGGGCGGGCGTGACCGCCACATCACGGCCGATCATGGACGCCTCGATGCGGCGGACGCCGTCGATCGTGGCGCCGGTGAGCACGATCGAGTACTCGATCTCGCTGTCCGCGATGGTGCAGTGGTCGGCGACCGAGGTGAACGGCCCGATGTAGGAGCCCTCTATGCGGGTGCCGCGACCGATGATCGCCGGTCCGACGATCCGGGAGCGGGACACCGTGGCGCCCGGCTCTATGACGACCCGGCCGACGAGTTCGCTCTCCTCGTCCACGGTGCCCTCGCAGCGCGGGTCGAGCCGGTCGAGCACCGTCCGGTTGACCTCCAGCATGTCGGTGGCGTTGCCGGTGTCCTTCCAGTAACCGGTGACGACCGAGGAGCGCACCTTGGCGTCGTGGTCGATCAGCCACTGGATGGCGTCGGTGATCTCCAACTCGCCGCGTGCGGACGGGGCGATGGCGTTGACCGCGTCGTGGATGGCGGGCGTGAAGAAGTAGACCCCGACCAGTGCGAGGTCGCTCTTGGGGAACGCCGGCTTCTCCTCAAGCGCGACGACCCGCCCCTCGTCGTCCAGTTCGGCGACGCCGAAGGCGGAGGGGTTGCTGACCCGGGTGAGCATGATCTGGGCGTCCGGTGTGGTGTCCCGGAAGTCCGCCAACTGGTCGGCGATCCCGCCGACCAGGAAGTTGTCACCCAGGTACATGACGAAGTCGTCGTCGCCGAGCCAGTCCCGCGCGATGCGCACCGCGTGTGCCAGGCCCAGCGGCCGTTCCTGCGGAATGTAGGTGACCTTAAGGCCGAAGGCCGAACCGTCTCCCACGGCGGCCCGGATCTCCGGAGCGGTGTCGCCCACGATGATCCCCACCTCGGTGACGCCCGCCTCGGCGATGCCTTCGAGTACGTAGAAAAGGATGGGCTTGTTGGCCACCGGGACGAGTTGCTTCGCCGATGTGTGGGTCAGGGGACGCAGGCGGGTGCCGGACCCCCCGGACAGGACGAGCGCCTTCACGGGGTCTCCTCGATCGGCTCGGTGCTCTCGCTGGTAGCGGAGGCGAGGGAGTGCAGGAAGGCCCGGCACTCCTGGTAGGACGGCAGCAGACCGGCCGCCTGGGCCTGCGACAGGCTCGGGGCGGTGGCGTCCTTGGCGGACAGGATGGGTGCCGTGCCGTCCAGCCAGTCGATGCCCAGGTCCGGGTCGAGCGGGTTGACGCCGTGCTCGCGGCCCGGGTCGTATCCGGTCGAGCACAGGTAGACGACGGTCGCCTCGTCGGTCAGCGCCTGGAAGGCGTGGCCGAGCCCCTCGGACAGGAACACCGCGTTGCGTTCGACGTCGTTGAGCTCCACCGCCTCCCACTCGCCGAACGTCGGCGAGCCGGTGCGCAGGTCCACCACCACGTCGCGGACCGCGCCGCGCACACAGGTGACGTACTTGGCCTGGCTGGGCGGTACGTCGGCGAAGTGCACACCGCGCAGCACACCACGGCGGGACACCGAGCAGTTGGCCTGCGCGAGGTTCAGCCGGCGGCCGGTCGCCTCCAGGAGCCGCTCGCCCTGGAAGACTTCCAGGAAGGTGCCGCGGTCATCGTCGAACTGCCGCGGCTGGTGCACCCAGGCGCCGTCGATGGACAGGGGTTTCATGGCTCAACGCGCCTCCGCTACCGGGGTTTTGGGGTCGGCGGCCCGGCCGGTCGCGTCCGTGAGCGCCTCGGTGAGCGCCGCGCGCCAGTGCCGCAAGGGGGGCAGGCCGGCCTTCGCCCACCCGTCATGGCCCAGCACGCTCCATGCCGGGCGGCGCGCCGCGCGCACCAGTTGGTCGCTGCCGATCCGCCGCACCCGCTCGGGATCGGCGCCCACCAGTTGGAACACCTCACGGGCCAGCGCGTACCAGGTGGTGTGACCGCCACCGGTGCCGTGGAAGATTCCGGTGGACCGCTCCAGCGGCAGCCCGCCGAGTTCGATCAGCCGCTCGGCGAGGTCGCCCGCCCAGGTGGGCTGGCCGTGCTGGTCGTCCACCACGTCGACGGTGCGGTCCTCCTGAAGCGCGATCCGGGCCATGGTGCCGACGAAGCCGGTGGTCGCGGTGCCGGTGGCGGCCCTGCCGTACAGCCAGGCGGTGCGCACCACGGTGGAGGCGTGCGGCAGCTCGGCCAACGCGGCCTGCTCGCCGGCGAGTTTGGTGCGGCCGTACGCGGTGTGCGGTGCCGGCGAGGCCAGTTCACCGTAGGGAGTGCCCAAGTCCTGGGGGGCGCCGCCGAACACGTAGTCGGTGGAGACGTGCAGCAGTCGGGCACCGGAGGCGGCACAGGCGCGGGCCAGGTGGCGCGGACCGTCGGCGTTGATCCGCGCGGCGGCGGCCTCCTGGGACTCCGCGTCGTCGACGGCGGTCCACGCGGCGCAGTTGACCACCACCCGGGGGCGGTGTTCGGCGACGGCTCGCTCGACCGCGCGGGTATCGCTGATGTCCAGCTCGGCACGGCCCAACGCCACGGTGTCGGCGCCTCGAACGGTCAGCCGGGCGGTCACCTCGCGCCCCAGCGTGCCGCCCGCGCCCACCACCAGCCAGCGGCACTCGGTGGCGGAAGACGGCGGCACGGATATGGCGGACGCGAAATCGCGAGGCGCGTCGTGCGGCGGATGTCCCGCCGTCATTTGTTGCGCAGAATCCTTCGACGCGGTCACGCGGCGATGCTATGGGGTTATTCCGGGGAGTCGCAACACCCGGAATTTCCCCCTAAGCACCCCTAGTGAGCGGCACGAACCCCTAACTTAACGGTCCGGTAGGTCCATGGTGCGGGCAGTCGTGCTAGACATGGCACGCACCATATTGCTCCCCAATCCGTCGGCGCACAACGACGCAGCCCGCCGCACGTGCGACCCTCGCGGCAGAACGCCGGTGCTGCCGTTATAGCGTCCAGCTTGATTCGCAGGGTCAATGAACACAATACGTCCGCTGGATTATGCCGTCCTAGTCGACGGGCTGGTCAAAAAATATCCCGACCGTGAACACCCCGCCGTGGACAACCTCAGCTTCACCGTGAACCATGGTGAGGTCTTCGGGTTCCTGGGCCCGAACGGAGCCGGAAAAACCACCACGATCGGCATTCTCACCACCCGCGTGGCGCCGACCGGTGGGCTGGCGTTCGTGCAGGGCGTCGACGTGGTCGCCAAACCCGCGGTGGCCCGCCAGTCGTTCGCCGTCGTACCGCAGCGCAACAACCTCGACCGTTCTCTGACGATTCGTCAGAATCTGGTGTTCCACGCGGGATACCACGGTCTGCCGCGCGCCGAGCGCAACCGACTGGCCGACGAGAGCCTGGAGTTCGTCGGCCTCACCGATCACGGCAACGCCCGTTCCGACGAGGTCTCCGGTGGTCAGGCGCAGCGCGTGATGATCGCCCGGGCGCTGATGCACCGGCCCCGGGTGCTGTTCCTGGACGAACCGGCCACCGGTCTCGACCCGCAGTCCCAGCTCTTCGTCCGCGAGCGGGTGGCCGAACTCAGCAAACGCGGCGTGACGGTGGTCATCACCACCCACGACATGGACGAAGCCGAGAAACTCTGTGACCGGGTCGGAATCATCGACCACGGCCGGCTGCTGGCCCTGGACACGCCGCAGGCGCTGATGGAGAAGCTCTCCAACACCTCGGTCAGCGTCACCATCGCACCACCGGAGTCCGGTGCGGACGGCGTTATCCAGAAGCTGAAGCGGATCGATTCGGTAGCCAATGTCGAGATCGTCCGCCAAGAAGAAGAGGATCCGCTCGCAGGCGCCGAGTTCGGCGAGAACGGATTCGAGTTCCACCACGAAACCAAGCCGGCGGACGTGCGGTTGAAGGTCTACTCCGACGCCGCCTCCTCGGTGATCCTGCCCACCGTCATCAAGGCACTGGCCGAAGCGAACTGTGAAATCAAGGACATGAGCGTCGGCAATTCGACCCTGGAAGACGTTTTCGTCGAGTTGACCGGTAGGGAGATGCGATGACCACCGCACCCACCTCCACGTCCGATTCCACGGCCGCGCCGACGCTGCCCGCCGAGGAGTCGGAGGCCACCGTCGTCGCCGTCCAGCAGTCCCGTGCCGGACGGCACCGGCGCCGGGCGACCCGCTGGCGGACGTTCTACTTCATCCTGTGGCGGGATGTCTTCGTCACCGGCCGGGAGCTGGCGCCGTTCCTCGGCCAGGTGCTGGTCGAGCCGTTCTTCATCCTGTTCGTCTTCGGCAAGGTGCTGAGCAACCTCGGATACACCAACCCGGGGTTCCAACAGGTGCTGCTGCCCGGTGTGGTGGCGCTCAACAGCTTCCTGGTCTCGCTGCAGAACACCGCGCTTCCGCTGGCCATCGACTTCTCGTACACCAAGGAGATCGAGGACCGGCTGCTGGCGCCGATCCCGGTGACGCTGGTGGCCGTCGAGAAGATCATCTTCGGCGCGATGCGCGGAGTGATCGGCTCGCTGGTGATGATCCCGATCGGTCTGGGGCTGCTCGACCATGTCTCCTGGCCGCTGCACACCATGCCGGCGACCCTGGGCATCATCACGCTCGGCGGCATCGTGGGCGGCGCGGTCGGCCTGACGCTGGGCACCCTGGCGCCCGCACGCCACATCAGCATCGTCTTCGCGATGACGCTGACCCCCATCATGTTCACCGGCGCCACCCAGTTCCCGTGGGCCAGCCTGTCCCACATCCGGTGGTTCCAGATCCTGTGCGCCTTCAACCCGCTGACGTACGTCAGTGAGGCGATGCGCGGGCTGCTGCTGCCGAAGGGCGGACCCCACTCGATTCCGCTGGGGATCTGCGTCGGCGCGATCGCGGCGACCACGCTGATCTACGGCTTCATCGGCATCCGCGGCTTCCACAAGAGGGCGCAGGACTGATGCCCGTCGGGCAGAACCCTGGCAGGGGCCTTGGGGCTTGTCCCAAGGCCCCTGCCGTGGTGGAGAGCAACCGAGAACAGTAAGGGCGTGCACCACGAAATGACCGCATCCGAGCAGGCGCGTACCGCCATAGTGTTCCCCGGCATGGGGCCCTCCCGCTTCTCCGAGGTGGGCAAGTTCCTGATGCTGGACCCGTACGCCCGGCGCCGTCTGGCGGAGGCCGACGAGGCGCTGGGCACCTCCGTCTTCGACAACTTCCGGGAAGCCACCGAGGACTACTCGGAATTCAGCCAGGTCGCCTTTCTGGTCAACTCGATGGCCCTGGCCGACAAGGCCGAGGAGACCCTGGGCATCAGGCCCGACTTCTGTGTCGGCCCGAGCTTCGGGCAGAAGGCGGCGGCGGCCTACGTCGGCAGCCTGTCCTTCGCCGAGGTGGTCCGGCTCACCGTCGAACTGGCCCGGCTGGAGGAGGACTTCTTCCGTCGCGAGTACACCGACGTGGTCACCCACTCCTTCGTCCGTACCCCCGAGGAGCGGCTGAAGGAGATCCTGGCCGACTTCGACGAGCGCGACGAGTGGTACGACTTCTCCGGCTACCTCGACGACGGCTTCTACATGCTCTCGGTGCGGGAGAAGGAACTCGACGGCCTCAAGCAGGCCATCAGCAAGGCCGGCGGGTACTCCATGTACTCCATGCGGCCCCCGGTGCACGCCCCGGCGTTCTCCGCACTGCGCCGTGAGGCCGAGCAGCAGGTGTTCGCCTCGTACGAACTGGCCGACCCGAAGCTGCCGGTGGTCACCGACCAGGACGGCACCGTCATCAACTCGGCCGCCGCGATGCGGACGATGATGCTGGACACCTTCGACCGGCCGATCAACTGGCGTGCTGTCGTCGCCACGTTGAAGGGCGCCGGGGTGACCAAGGTGTGCGTCACCGGCCCGGACAACCTCTTCCACCGGCTGGACTGCACCAAGGACAACTTCGAGGTGGTGGCGGTCGGCCTGACCAAGCGCTCCCGCGAGCGGGAGCGCGACCGCGGTCGCACCAGGTAACGCGTCCAACCAACGCCGAAAGGGCCGGGCTCCGAGGAGCCCGGCCCTTTCGGTGTCCGCGGTCAGCGACCGAGCCAGTCGTCCACCGCCCGCGCGGTGGTGTCGGCGTGCCGCTCCATCATCGTGAAGTGGTTGCCCGGTACGTCCACGGCGGTGTGCTCCAGGTCCCAGTAGGACCTCCAGTCACCGTCCTTCGACCAGTCGAACAGCCGCTCCCCCGCCCGCACCAGCAGCGTCGGAGTGCTGATCGGCCGCGGCTTCCAGTCGCCGAACAACCGGAAGTAGCCGCCCATCGCCAGCAGCCGGGTGTCGTCGACCGGCACGTAGCTCTCCTGCCGCTCGTTCATCCCCTCCGCCAGGCCCGGCTGGATGCCCACGATCGCGTCATCGTCGTGCGAGTAGATGTCGATCAGCACCACCGCCTCCGGCGCCGACCCCTCGGACTCCAGCCGTGCGGCCACCGCGTGCGCCAGCATTCCGCCCGAGGAGTGGCCGAGCAGCACGAACGGCCTGCCGTCAGCGTGCCGTACCACCGCCTGCGCCTGCGCCTCGATCACCGCCTCCTTGCTGGCCGGCAACTGCTCCCCGGCGAGGAAGCCGGGCGCGCCCAGCGCCCACACGTCCCGGCGACCCCGGAAGCCCGCGGCGAACCGGGCGTACTGGTGCGGTCCGGAGATCGACAGGATCGAGGAGAAGCAGACCAGTCCCGGCTGCCGCTCACCGGAGGACAGCCGCACCAGGCTCGGCGCCTTGCGCAGCTCGGCCGCGGACCCGAACGACGGACGGAACCGCGAGGCCTCCATCAACAGCCCCATGAACTCACCGGACTTACCCAGTTCCCCGGCCTGCCGCAGCATCGCCCCGAACACTCCGTCAGGGGTCTCGGCCGGGCCGTCCACCGCTGCCTCGGGAGTGGCACCGGCCAGTTCGGCGCGCAGCCGCTGGGCGGTCAGCATCGGCGTCGGCTGATCGAACAGCAGCGTCGGTGGCAGCCGCAGCCCGGTGGCCGCGTTCAGCCGGTTGCGCAGTTCGACGGCGGTCAGCGAGTCCACGCCCAGTTCCAGGAACTCCCGGCCCGCGCTCACCTCGTCCGGCGACGCGTAGCCGAGGACGACGGCGACCTGCTCACGCACCAGTTCCAGCAGCACAGCCTCCTGCTCGGCCTCGTCCAGCCCGGCCAGACCCCGCAGCAGCGTGCCCGCCTCCGGCTGAACGGCCCCACCGGCGTGTGCGGTGCGGCGTGCGACGCCCCGTACCAGCCCGCGGAAGAGACCGGGCAGCGCACCGGCCGCCGCCTGGGCGCGCAGCGGCGCGGTGTCCAGGTCCACCGGGATAAGTGCGGCGTCGTCGGCGTGCCCGCAGGCGGTGTCGAACAGCGCCAGTCCTCGCTCGGTGGACAGCGGCAGCAGACCGCCCCTGGCCATCCGCCGCACATCCGTGTCGGCCAACTCGCCCGTCATCGCGCTGCGTTGTGCCCACAGGCCCCAGGCCAGCGAGACCGCGGGCAGCCCGTCGGCGCGACGCCGCTGTGCGAGGGCGTCCAGGAAGGCGTTGGCCGCCGCGTAGTTGCCCTGACCGGGGGTGCCGAAGGTGCCGGCCGCGGACGAGAACAGCACGAACGCGGTCAGGTCCAGGTCCCGGGTCAGCTCGTGCAGGTTCACCGCCGCATCGACCTTCGGCCGGAACACCGTGTCGATCCGGTCCCCGGTGAGCGACGGGATCAGCCCGTCGTCCAGCACACCGGCGGTGTGCACGACCGCGGTGAGCGGATGTTCCCCGGGCACGTCGGCGAGCAGCTCGGCCAGCGCCTCGCGGTCGGCCGCGTCACAGGCCGCCCAGGTGACGTCCGCGCCCAACCCGGCCAGCTCGTCGCCCAGTTGGGCGGCGCCCTCGGCCGCCGCGCCGCGACGGCTGGTGAGCAGCAGGTGCCGTACGCCGTGCTCGACCACCAGGTGCCGGGCGACCAGTCCACCGAGCGCGCCGCTGGCACCGGTGATCAGCACGGTGCCGTCCGGGCCGAACGACGGCCGGTCCTGCGGCTCGGCGGCGACGGGAACCCTGGCCAGGCGCGGCGCGTACAAACCGCCTTCACGTGCGGCCAGTTGGCTCTCGCCGTTCGCCACCGCGGCCGACAGCAGGGCGTACGAGACGCCCTGACCGTCGACATCCAGCAGGGTGAAGGCGCCCGGGTTCTCCGTCTGGGCCGAGCGCAGCAGACCCCACACCGGTGCGTGCGCCAGATCCGGCACACCCGCGTCGCCGTGCGCGGCAACCGCGCCACAGGTGACGAACACCAGCCGGGAGCCCTCGAAGGACTCCTCCGCCAGCCAGCCCTGAACGAGGGCCAGGGCGCCGTGAGTCGCCTGCCGGGCGGACTCGGCCGGAGCGCAGGGCGCCAGGACCACGTCCGGCATCGGCTTGCCCGCCCGTACGACACCGGCCAGGGCGGCCAGATCGGCGTAGCCGTCGACCACGGCGCCTGCGGTCTCCAGCACGGCCGCCAGCTTGAGGTGATCGACGCCGACCACGGCCCAACGCCGGGCCGCGGCCGTCTCCTGGGCCTGGACGGCCGTCCACTCGACCCGGAACAGCGAGTCATGGAACTGCGGCTGCGATGCGCCGAGTTGGGCCGGATCGACCTGCCGCAGCGCCAACGACTCGACCGATGCGACCAGGTCGCCCGTCTCGTCCGCCGCCGTCAGCGACACCGAACCGTCAGCGTCCGGCGCGATCCGCACCCGCAGCGTGTCGGCACCGCTGGCGTGCAGGGTGACACCGGTCCAGGAGAACGGCAGCCGGATCGCCGGTGCGCCCTCGGCTTCGCCGGTGAAGGTACCCAGGGCCAGGCCGTGCAGCGCCGAGTCGAGCAGCGCCGGGTGCAGCCCGAACCGGGCGGCGTCGGCGTGCTGCTCCTGCGGCAGCCGCAGTTCGGCGAAGACCTCGTCGCCGCGCCGCCACGCCGCCCGCAGCCCCTGGAACGCCGGGCCGTACCCGAAGCCGCCCTCGGCGAACCGCTCGTAGAGGCCCTCGACGCCCAACGGCCGTGCGTCGGCCGGGGGCCACACCGTGAGGTCGTGCGCCGGACGGGCCGAGCCGGCAGCCAGCACACCGCTGGCGTGCCGGAGCCACGGCGCGTCGGCCGGGGCGTCCTGCTGGCGCGAGTGCAGGGCCAGCTGGCGCCTGCCGGTGCCGTCGGGCTCCGCGACGGACAGCCGCAGTTGCACCGCGCCGTCCTCAGGCAGGATCAGCGGAGTTTGGAGGGTGAGTTCCTCCAGTACGTCGCAACCGACCTGGTCCCCGGCCCGGATCGCCATCTCCACGAACGCCGTCCCGGGCAGCAACACCGTTCCGGCCACCGCGTGATCGGCCAGCCATGGGTGGGTGCGCAGCCCCAGTCGGCCGGTGAAGACGATGCCGTCGGACTCCGGCAACTCCACAGCCGCGCCCAACAGCGGGTGATCGGCGTCCCCCAGGCCGATGGAGGTGACGTCGCCCACCACTACGGGAGGGACGTCGATCCAGTAGCGCTGGTGCTGGAACGCGTACGTGGGAAGGTCCACGCGACGGGCTCCCGCGAAGTACGCTTGCCAGTCGACTGGGGTGCCCTTGATGTGGGCCTGGGCGACGGCGGTGGCGATCGCTTCCGGCTCGGGGCGGGCGTTGCGGATGGTGGGTGTGAAGGCCGCCTTCTCCGGGTGCGTCACGCAGTCCTGGGCCATCGCCGACAGGACGCCGTCCGGCCCGAGTTCGAGGTAGGTCGTGACGTTCTGGGCTTCCAGCGCCTGGACGGCGTCGAGGAAGCGGACCGCCTCGCGGGCGTGGCGGGTCCAGTAGTCGGGGTCGGCGATCTCGTCGGCGGCGACCAGCTTTCCGGTGAGGGTGGAGACGATGGGGATACGGGGGGCGTTGAACGCCAGGCCCGCAGCTACCTCGCGGAACGCCTCCAGCATGCCGTCCATGTGCGATGAGTGGAAGGCGTGGCTGACGGTGAGGCGCTTGGTCTTACGGCCCCGCGCCTCGAAGCCCGCGGCGATCTCCAGGGCCGCGTCCTCGTCACCGGCGATGACGACCGACGTCGGCCCGTTGATCGCGGCGATGCTCACGCCCTCGACCAGCAGCGGGACAACCTCGTCCTCCGCCGCCTGAACCGCCACCATCACGCCGCCGCCCGGCAGTTCCTGCATCAGACGGCCGCGAGCGGCCACCAACGTGCAGGCGTCCTCCAGCGACAACACACCGGCAACATGCGCGGCGGCCAGCTCACCGATCGAGTGCCCGGCCAGGAAGTCAGGCTTCAGACCCCACGACTCAACGAGCCGGAACAACGCCACCTCGACCGCGAACAACGCGGGCTGCGTGTGGACGGTCTGGTCCAGCGCATCGGCATCGGTGCCGAACAGCACCTCCTTGAGAGGCAGTTCGAACCGGCCACACACCTCGTCCAACGCCCCGGCGAAGACGGGATAGGCCTCATACAGCTCCCGGCCCATCCCGATCCGCTGACTGCCCTGCCCGGTGAACAGGAACGCCAACTTCCCGGAGTCGGGCGCGCCTTCGAGGACGCCCGCCGTGCCGTGCCCCTCGGCAAGCGCCGTCAGACCGGTGAGGAAGCCGTCCCGCTCCCCCGCCACCACGGCCGCGCGGTGCTCGAACGCCGCGCGCCCGGTGGCCAGCGAAAGGCCCACGTCCGCCAGGCCAAGGTCCGGATCGGCGGCCACATGCGCACGTAGCCGGTCGGCCTGCGCGCGCAGCGCATCGGCGGTCCTGGCCGAAAGCACCCAGGGCAACGCCTTCGGCGTGACCGGAGGCTGGTGGTCATCGGCAACGGACGGTGCCTGTTCGATGATCGTGTGTGCGTTGGTGCCGCTGATGCCGAACGAGGAGACCGCGGCCCGCCGCGGACGATCGGTCCGCGGCCACTCCCGCGCCTCCGTCAACAGCTCGACCGCACCCGCCGCCCAGTCCACATGCGGCGTCGGCTCGTCCACGTGCAACGTCTTCGGCAGCACACCATGCCGCATCGCCATCACCATCTTGATGATCCCGGCGACACCGGCGGCGGCCTGCGTATGACCCATGTTCGACTTGATGGAACCCAACCACAACGGCTGGTCCTCGTCACGCTCCCGCCCATAGGTGGCAAGCAGCGCCTGCGCCTCGATCGGATCACCCAGCGTGGTACCCGTACCGTGCGCCTCCACCACATCCACATCGGCAGCCGTCAACCGGGCATTCGCCAACGCCTGCCGGATCACCCGCTGCTGCGACGGACCGTTCGGCGCCGTAAGACCGTTGCTCGCACCATCCTGGTTGACCGCACTGCCACGGACCACGGCCAGCACGGGGTGACCGTTGCGCTGGGCGTCCGACAGCCGCTCAACGAGCAGCATGCCAACGCCCTCGCCCCACGCCGTACCGTCCGCACCAGCGGCGAACGGCTTGCAGCGGCCGTCCGCCGCAAGACCGCGCTGGCGGCTGAACGCGACGAACGTACCCGGGGTGGCCATCACCGTGACACCACCCGCCAGCGCCAGTTCGCACTCGCCGTTGCGCAGCGCCTGTACCGCGAGATGCAGGGTGACCAGCGACGACGAGCACGCGGTGTCGACCGTGACCGCCGGACCCTCAAGACCGAACGTGTACGACACCCGGCCCGACACCACGCTGCCGGAACTGGCGGTGCCCATGTAGCCCTCAAGCCCGTCGGGCGCGCGGTGCAGCAGGGTGCCGTAGTCGTTGTACATCACGCCCGCGAAGACACCGGTACGACTGCCGCGCACCGACGACGGGTCGATCCCGGCCCGCTCGAACACCTCCCAGGTGGTCTCCAGCAGCAGCCGCTGCTGCGGGTCGGTGGCCAGCGCCTCGCGGGGGCTGATGCCGAAGAAGACCGGGTCGAAGTGGTGTGCGTCGTGCAGGAATCCACCGTCGCGGGTGTAGCTGGTCCCCGGCTGGTCGGGATCCGGATCGAACAGCCCCTCCACGTCCCAGCCCCGGTCGGTCGGCAGGCCGGATATCGCGTCCCTGCCCTCGGTGACCAGTTGCCACAGGTCTTCCGGTGACTTGACCCCACCGGGGAATCGGCAGCTCATCGCCACGATCGCGATGGGCTCGTCATCCGCCGCCACAGCCGCCGCGACGACCGGTGTGGCGGCGTCGGCGTGGGCACCGAGGAACTCCGCGGCCAGGTAGTCGGCCAGAGCGGTCGGGGTCGGGTAGTCGAAGATCAAGGTGGCCGGGAGCCGGACCCCGGTGGCCGCGTTCATGCGGTTGCGCAGTTCGAGGGCGGTCAGGGAGTCGAAGCCGACCTCGTTGAAGGCACGCAGCGGTTCGACCTCCTCCGGCCCGGTCAGACCGAGGACCGCGGCCACCTGGGTGCAGACCAACTCCAGTACCGCACGGCCGCGTTCCGCCTCCGGGAGCCCGGCGAGACGCTGTGCCAGCGCTCCGGTGGGGGCCGCCGTGTTGGCGGTGGCGCGGCGGGCAGGGGTACGCACCAGAGCGCGCAGCAGCGGGGGCAGCATGCCACCAGCCGCCTGAGCCTGCAGCCCGGCCAGGTCCAACCGCATCGGCACCAGCAACGCGTCCCCGGCACGCCCGGCCGCATCGAACAACGCGGTGCCGTCAGCCACCGACAGCGAGGCGACACCACCACGGTTCAACCGCTCGACATCAGCCGAGTCCGCCATGCCCGTGGACCACAGACCCCACGCCAACGAACTCCCCGCCAGGCCCAGGGACCTGCGGTGCTCCGCCAACGCGTCCAGGAAGCTGTTCGCCGCCGCGTAGTTGCCCTGACCCGCACCACCGAACACACCAGCAGCCGACGAGAACAACACAAACGCCGACAGATCCAAGCCCTGCGTCAACTCATGCAGGTTCCACGCCGCATCCACCTTCGGCCGCAGCACCTTGGAGACACGCTCCCCGGTAAGCGAACCGATCACACCGTCATCCAGCACACCAGCCGTATGCACAACGGCCGTCAACGGATGCTCGACCGGAACCGCCGCCAGCACCCCCGCCAACGCCTCCCGATCCGCCACATCACACGCCGCCCAGGAAACCTCGGCACCCAACTCCGACAACTCAGCGGCGAGTTCGGCAGCGCCCGGAGCATCAGCCCCCCGACGCGACACCAACAACAGATGCCGCACCCCACGCTCGCCCACCAGATGCCGAGCGAACACACCACCCAACTCACCACTGGCACCCGTGATCAACACCGTGCCACCGGCACCGAACCCAACCTCATCGCCCTCAGCCGTGGCCCGCACCAGCCTCGGGGTCAGTACGCGACCGTCGCGAACGGCCAACTCCTGCTCCGGCAGGCCCAGCAGCGCGGGATCCAGCTTCGACACGGACGGGTCGAGGTCCACCAGGACGAACCGGCCCGGGTTCTCCGACTGCGCCGAACGCACCAGACCCCGTACCGCCGCACCCGCCAGATCCTCCGGACCGCGCGTGACGAACACCAGCCGTGCGTCCGCGAACCGCTCGTCCGCCAGCCACTCCTGCAGCAACACCAAAGCCAGCCGCGTCGCCGCATGCACATCCGCGACCGAAGCCGCCGCGGCCGACGTCAGACCGTCGACAACCACGTTGGCCGGCACCGGAGTCGCCAGCGCAGCCAGCCCCTCGGCCCCAAGCGACACACACGCCGGCCGCTCGGCCGCCTCCGGCACCGTCAGCTCGGCCCACTCCACCCGGAACAGCGACTCCGCCACGCCACCACGACCGCCGCCCAGTTGCTCCGGCGAGACCGACCGCAGGGCCAGCGCGTCCACCGACGCCACCGGCGCACCCGCCGCGTCGGCGATCTCCAGCGACACCGCGTCCCGCCCGGCCGAAGCCAACCGCACCCGCAGCGCCGACGCGCCGACCGCGTGCAGGGCCACCCCCGACCAGGAGAACGGCAACCGCCCCTGCCCGGTCTCCTCGACCAGTCCACCGAGTCCGATGCCGTGCAACGCCGCATCCAGTAGCGCCGGATGCAGGCCGAAGCCCGCGTCCCCGGCGCCCTCCGGCAGGGCGACCTCGGCGAAGACCTCATCGCCGCGCCGCCAGGCGGCCCGCAGGCCCTGGAACACCGGCCCGTAGGCGAAACCGGAAGCCGCCAGGCCCTCGTACAACCCGTCGACGGTCACCGACTGCGCATCGGCCGGAGGCCACGCGCCGAAGTCGAACGACGCCTTCGACGCGCCCTCGGCCAGCACACCCGTCGCATGCCGCAGCCACGGTTCCTCTTCCGAGGCGTGGTCGGCACGGGAGTGGAAGGTGATGGACCGGCGACCGGCGTTGTCCGGGGAACCCATCACGATCTGGAGTTGCACCCCACCCCGCTCGGGCAGCACCAGCGGTGACTCCAGGGTGAGTTCCTCCACCAGGTCACAGCCCACCTGGTCCCCGGCGCGCACGGCGAGTTCGACGAACGCGGTGCCGGGCAGCAGTACCGCGCCCATCACGGCGTGATCGGCAAGCCACGGATGTGTGTCAAGCGACAGACGGCCGGTGAACAGGAACCCTTCAGCGTCCGCCAGCGACACCGCGGCGCCCAGCAACGGATGCTCCGCCGAACGCAGACCGGCCGAGGTCACATCGCCAACGGCGGTACCCGCGTCCAGCCAGTAGTGCTGGTGCTGGAAGGCATAGGTGGGGAGATCCACCCGGACCGCGCCCGAGCCGTCGAAGTACCCGGCCCAGTCAACGGCCACCCCACGCACATGGGCTTCGGTCAGGGCAACGGTCAGCGATTCCGGCTCCGGGCGGCCGTCGCGCAGTACGGCGAGGAACGCCTTGCCGTCGATGTCCGCGACGCAGTCCTGTGCCATGGCGGACAACACGCCGTTCGGGCCCAGCTCGATGAACGTGCTGACGTTCTGGGCTTCCAGCGCCTGGATGCCGTCGAGGAAGCGGACGGCCTCGCGGACGTGCCGGACCCAGTAGTCGGGCAGGCAGATGTCCTCGGCGGTGGCCAACGTGCCGGTGAGGGTGGAGACGATGGGGATACGGGGGGCCTCGTACGTCAGGCCCTCGGCGACCTTGCGGAACGCGGCCAGCATGCCGTCCATGTGCGACGAGTGGAACGCGTGGCTGACGGTGAGGCGCTTGGTCTTACGGCCCCGCGCCTCGAAACCAGTGGCGATCTCCAGGGCCGCAGCCTCGTCACCGGCGATGACGACCGACGTCGGCCCGTTGATCGCGGCGATGCTCACGCCCTCGACCAGCAGCGGAACGACCTCGTCCTCCGCCGCCTGGACCGCCACCATCACGCCGCCGCCGGGGAGTTCCTGCATCAGACGACCACGGGCCGCCACCAACGTGCAGGCGTCCTCCAGCGACAGCACACCGGCAACATGCGCGGCGGCCAGCTCGCCGATCGAGTGCCCGGCCAGGAAGTCAGGCTTCAGACCCCACGACTCCACCAACCGGAACAGCGCCACCTCAACGGCGAACAACGCGGGCTGCGTGTAAGCGGTCTGATCCAGCAGACCGCCGTCAGCGCCGAACACCACGTCCTTGAGCGGCAGTTCGAACCGCTCAAACACCTCGTCCAGCGCCGCCGCGAAGACGGGATAGGCCTCGTACAGCTCCCGGCCCATCCCGATCCGCTGGCTGCCCTGCCCGGTGAGCAGGAACGCGAGCTTGCCTCGGCCGTCCGCCGTACCCCGGACCACTCCGGCGGGAGACTCACCGGCCGCCAGCTTGGTGAGCCGGTCGAGGAGGGATTGGCGGTCGGCCGCGATGACTGCCGCCCGGTGTTCCAGCGCGGATCGGGTGACCGCCAGCGAGTAAGCGATGTCTGCCGCGCCGAGTTCCGGCCGTGCGGTCAGGTGGGCCAGCAGGCGCTCGGCCTGTGAGCTCAGTGCCTCAACTGACTTCGCCGACAGCACCCATGGCAGTACCGGAAGCGGACGCGGCTGCTCGGCCGCTTCCTCCGCTTCCAGCTGCGGTGCCTGTTCGATGATCAGGTGTGCGTTGGTGCCGCTGATGCCGAACGAGGAGACCGCGGCCCGCCGCGGACGATCGGTCCGCGGCCACTCCCGCGCCTCCGTCAACAGCTCGACCGCACCCGCCGCCCAGTCCACATGCGGCGTCGGCTCGTCCACGTGCAACGTCTTCGGCAGCACACCATGCCGCATCGCCATCACCATCTTGATGATCCCGGCGACACCGGCGGCGGCCTGCGTATGACCCATGTTCGACTTGATGGAACCCAACCACAACGGCTGGTCCTCGTCACGCTCCCGCCCATAGGTGGCAAGCAGCGCCTGCGCCTCGATCGGATCACCCAGCGTGGTACCCGTACCGTGCGCCTCCACCACATCCACATCGGCAGCCGTCAACCGGGCATTCGCCAACGCCTGCCGGATCACCCGCTGCTGCGACGGACCGTTCGGCGCCGTAAGACCGTTGCTCGCACCATCCTGGTTGACCGCACTACCGCGCACGACCGCAAGCACCGGATGCCCGTGCTTCCGCGCGTCCGACAACCGCTCAACGAGCAGCATGCCAACGCCCTCGCCCCAGCCCGTACCGTCGGCCGCGGCGGCAAAGGACTTGCAGCGGCCGTCGAACGACAAGCCACGCTGGCGGCTGAACTCGGTGAACGTACCGGGAGTGGGCATCACGGTGACACCACCCGCCAACGCCAGCGAGCACTCCCCGTTGCGCAGCGCCTGTACCGCGAGATGCAGGGTGACCAGCGACGACGAGCACGCGGTGTCGACCGTCACCGCCGGACCCTCAAGGCCGAACGTGTACGACACCCGGCCGGAGGCGATGCTGCTGGATCCTCCGGTGCCCAGGTAGCCCTCGACGCCCTCGGGGACGGCGCGCAGCCGCGAGGTGTAGTCGTGGTACATCACGCCCGCGAAGACACCGGTACGGCTGCCGCGCACCGAGGCCGGGTCGATCCCGGCCCGCTCGAACACCTCCCAGGTGGTCTCCAGCAGCAGCCGCTGCTGCGGGTCCATCGCCAGTGCCTCGCGCGGGCTGATGCCGAAGAAGGCCGGGTCGAACTGGTTGGCCTCGTGGAGGAATCCGCCCTCGCTGACGTAGCTGGTGCCCTGCTGGTCGGGGTCGTCGTCAAAGAGCCGCTCGATGTCCCAGCCGCGGTCGGTGGGGAAGCCGGAAACGGCGTCCCCACCTTCGGCGACCAGCCGCCACAGATCCTCGGGCGACTGGACTCCGCCCGGGTAGCGGCAGCTCATCCCGACGATCGCGATCGGCTCCTGCTCGCCCGACTCGACTTCCTGCAAGCGGCGCCGCGTCTCATGGAGATCGGCCGTCACCCGCTTGAGAAAGTAACGGAGCTTTTCCTCGTTCATACGTGCATCCCTCTCGCGGAAGCCAGAAAGGCAGAGCCGTTCACGTCAGGAAATCCCGAACTCTTTGCCGATGAAGTCGAAGAGGTCGTCGTCCGTCGCCGTCTCCAGTTCCTCGGCGACATCGACCTCGTCGGCCTCCGGCCCCCGGGCCTCGCTCAACTTGGCCAGCATGGCCTGTAGGCGGGCGGTGATCCGGGTCCGACCGTCATCGTCGGGCAGCGCCACCGCGAGAGAGGCTTCCAACTTGTCCAACTCTGCGAGCAGCGGTGTCACCGCTGCCAGACCGTCCTGGAGAATCTCTTCCCGCAGGAACTGAACCAGTGCCGTGGGTGTCGGGTAGTCGAAGATCAGCGTGGCCGGTAGCCGGACCCCGGTTGCCGCGTTCAGTCGGTTGCGGAGTTCAACGGCGGTCAGCGAGTCGAAGCCGACCTCGCTGAACGACCGTGCCGGGTCCACGACTTCGGGTCCCGCGTAGCCGAGCACGGCCGCGACGTGCGTGCAGACCAGCTCCAGGAGTACGGTCTCCTGTTCGGCGGCCGACAGCCCGGCCAGCCGTGCCAGTAGCGCGGACTCGCCTCCGGCCGCCGCCGTGTTGGCGGTGGCGCGGCGGGCGGGAGTACGCACCAGAGCGCGCAGCAACGGGGGCAGCATGCCACCAGCCGCCTGAGCCCGCAGCCCGGCCAGGTCCAACCGCATCGGCACCAGCAACGCGTCCCCGGCACGCCCGGCCACATCGAACAACGCGGTGCCGTCAGCCACCGACAGCGAGGCGACACCCCCACGGTTCAACCGCTCGACATCAGCCGAGTCCGCCATGCCCATGGACCACAGCCCCCACGCCAACGAACTCCCCACCAGACCCAGGGACCTGCGGTGCTCCGCCAACGCGTCCAGGAAGCTGTTCGCCGCCGCGTAGTTGCCCTGACCCGCACCACCGAACACACCAGCAGCCGACGAGAACAACACAAACGCCGACAGATCCAAGCCCTGCGTCAACTCATGCAGGTTCCACGCCGCATCCACCTTCGGACGCAGCACCTTGGAGACACGCTCCCCGGTAAGCGAACCGATCACACCGTCATCCAGCACACCAGCGGTATGCACAACGGCCGTCAACGGATGCTCGACCGGAACCGCCGCCAGCACCCCCGCCAACGCCTCCCGATCGGCCACATCACACGCCGCCCAGGAAACCTCGGCACCCAACTCCGACAACTCAGCAGCAAGTTCGGCAGCGCCCGGAGCCTCAGCCCCCCGACGCGACACCAACAACAGATGCCGCACCCCACGCTCGCCCACCAGATGCCGAGCGAACACACCACCCAACTCACCACTGGCACCCGTGATCAACACCGTGCCACCGGCAGCGAACCCAACCTCATCGCCCTCAGCCGTGGCCCGCACCAGCCTGGGCGCCTCGATCCGGCCGTCGCGTACCGCGACCTCCGGCTCACCGGACGCCAGCGCGGCCACGAGCAGTTCCCGGGAGACCTCCAGGCCGTCGACCAGTCCGAACCGGCCCGGGTTCTCCGACTGCGCCGAACGCACCAGACCCCGTACCGCCGCACCCGCAAGGTCCTCCGGACCGCGCGTGACGAACACCAGCCGTGCGTCCGCGAACCGCTCGTCGGTCAGCCACGACCGCACCAGCTCCAGTGCCCTGTGCACGGCGCCGTGCACGTCCTCCGGGGAGGCCGTGGCGGCGGAGGTCAGGCCGTCGATCACCACGGTGCCGGGTACGGAGTCCGTCGACGCCAGTTCCGCGGCGTCGAGCGCCGTCCAACCGCCGTCCGGCTGCGCGCCGTCGGTCACGTTGACCGGCGACCACTCCACCCGGAACAGCGACTCCGCCACGCCATCACGGCCGCCGCCCAGTTGCTCCGGCGAGACCGACCGCAGGGCCAGCGCGTCCACCGACGCCACCGGCGCACCCGCCGCATCGGCGATCTCCAGCGACACCGCGTCCCGCCCGGCCGAAGCCAGCCGAACCCGGACCGTGGACGCGCCCACCGCGTACAGCGAGACGCCCGACCAGGAGAACGGCAGCCGTCCCTGCCCGGTCTCCTCGACCAGTTCGCCGAGCCCGATGCCGTGCAACACCGCGTCCAGCAGTGCCGGATGCAGGCCGAAGCCGTCGTCCTCGACATCCTCCGGAAGCCCGACCTCGGCGAAGACCTCATCGCCACGCCGCCAGGCGGCCCGCAGGCCCTGGAACACCGGCCCGTAGGCGAACCCGGCAGCCGCCAGGCCCTCGTACAACCCGTCGACGGTCACCGACTGCGCATCGGCCGGAGGCCACGCGCCGAAGTCGAACGACGCCTTCGAGGCACCCTCGGCCAGCACACCGGTCGCATGCCGCAGCCACTCGGTGCCCTGCTCGGGCCGGGAGTGCAGGGTCAGCGAACGCCGCCCGGACTCGTCGGCCGCCCCGAGGGAGAGCCGCAGTTGGACCCCGCCCTGTTCGGGCAGGATCAGCGGCGCCTCCAGGGTCAGTTCCTCGATCCGCTCGCAGCCGGCCTGCTCCGCGGCGCGCAGGGCCATCTCCACGAACGCCGTGCCGGGCAGCAGTACCGCGTCCATCACGGCGTGGTCGGCAAGCCACGGGTGGGTGTCGAGGGAGAGACGGCCGGTGAACAGGAAGCCGTCGCCGTCCGGTAGTTCGACCGCGGCGCCGAGCAGCGGGTGGTCGGTGGCGCCGAGGCCGAACCCGGCCGCGTCGCCCGGACCCGTCGGCGCGGTACCGGAGTTGAGCCAGTACCACTCGCGCTGGAACGGATACGTGGGCAGCTCCACCCGGCGCGCGCCTGTTCCGGCGAAGTGCGCCTGCCAGTCCAGCGGTACGCCGCGCACGTACGCTCCGGCCACCGCCGCGGCCAGCGTCTCCGCCTCGGGACGGGCACCGCGCAGCACCGGTAGGAACGCGGCGCCCTCGGACGTGACGCACTCCTGCGCCATCGCCGACAGCACTCCGTCCGGCCCCAGCTCCACGTACGTCCGCACACCCGCGGCTTCGAGCGCGCGTACCCCGTCGAGGAAGCGGACGCCCTCGCGGACGTGCCGCACCCAGAAGTCCGCCGTGCGCACCTCGTCCGACACCAGCGCACCGGTGAGGTTGGAGACGATCGGGATGCGCGGTGCCTCGTACGTCAGGCCCTCGGCGACCTTGCGGAAGTCCGCCAGCATGCCGTCCATGTGGACGGAGTGGAAGGCGTGGCTGACGGTCAGGCGCTTGGTCTTACGGCCCTGCGCCTCGAAGCCGGAGGCGATCTCCAGTACCGCGTCCTCGTCACCGGCGATCACCACTGACGTGGGACCGTTGATCGCGGCTATGTCGACCCGTTCGCCCAGCAGCGGCGAGACCTCGTCCTCCGAGGCATGGATCGCCACCATCGCACCGCCGCCAGGTAGTTCCTGCATCAGACGGCCACGAGCCGCCACCAGCGTGCACGCGTCGTCCAGCGACAGGACACCAGCCACGTGCGCGGCGACCAGCTCACCGATCGAGTGCCCGGCCAGGAAGTCGGGCTTGAGGCCCCACGACTCCACCAGCCGGAACAGCGCCACCTCGACCGCGAACAACGCGGGCTGCGTGTAGGCGGTCTGGTCCAGCACATCGCCTTCGGCACCGAACAGCGCGTCCTTCAGCGGTAGTTCGAACCGTTCACACACCTCGTCCAGCGCTTGGGCGAAGACGGCATACGCCTCGTACAGCTCCCGTCCCATGCCGAGCCGCTGGCTGCCCTGCCCGGTGAACAGGAACGCGACCTTGCCGTCGGTCACCGTGCCCTGGGTCAGGCCCGCGGTGACGCCGTCCTCGGCGAGTGCCGCCAGAGCCCGTAGCAGGCCGTCGCGGTCAGTGGCGGTGACCACCGCGCGGTGGTCGAAGACCGCCCGGCTGGTCGCCAACGAGTAGCCGACGTCGGCCAGTTCGAGGCCGGGCTCGGCCTGGAGGCGGTCCCGCAGGCGCTCGGCCTGGGCGCGCAGCGCCTCGGGCGTCTTCGCCGACAGCGGCCAGGCGTGCACCGGCGGCGTCACCGTGGGGGTGCGTCGGCGCTCGTCGACGGGAGGCTGCTCAAGGATGGTGTGCGCGTTGGTGCCGCTGATGCCGAAGGAGGAGACCGCGGCCCGCCGGGGCTGGCCGGTCTGCGGCCACTCCCGTGCCTCGGTCAACAGCTCGACCGCGCCCGCCGCCCAGTCGACATGCGGCGTGGGCTCGTCCACGTGCAGCGTCTTCGGCAGCACACCGTGCCGCATCGCCATGACCATCTTGATGATCCCGGCGACACCGGCGGCGGCCTGGGTGTGGCCCATGTTCGACTTGATGGAACCCAGCCACAACGGCTGGTCCTCGTCACGCTCCCGCCCATAGGTGGCAAGCAGTGCCTGCGCCTCGATCGGGTCGCCCAGCGTGGTACCGGTGCCGTGCGCCTCGACCACGTCGATCTGGCTGCTGGCCAGACCGGCGCTGGCCAGCGCCTGCCGGATCACCCGCTGCTGAGACGGGCCGTTCGGCGCGGTGAGGCCGTTGCTGGCGCCGTCCTGGTTGATGGCGCTGCCACGGACCACGGCCAGTACGGGGTGGCCGTTCTTCCGCGCGTCCGACAGCCGCTCGACGAGCAGCATGCCCGCGCCCTCCGACCAGCTCGTGCCGTCGGCGGCGGCGGCGAACGACTTGATGCGGCCGTCCGCGGCCAGCCCGCGCTGGCGGCTGAACTCGGTGAAGGTGCCCGGAGTCGACATCACCGTCACACCACCGGCCAGTGCCATGGAGCACTCGCCGTTGCGCAGCGCCTGGATCGCCCAGTGCAGCGCGACCAGCGACGACGAGCAAGCGGTGTCCACGGTGACCGCCGGGCCTTCCAGACCGAACGCGTAGGAGACGCGCCCGGACGCGATGCTTCCGGAGTTTCCGGTGCCCAGGTAGCCCTCCACACCGTCGGGCACGGAGGTGATACGGGTCGCGTAGTCGTGGTACATGATGCCCGCGAAGACACCGGTACGGCTGCCGCGCATGGTGGTCGGATCGATACCGGCCCGCTCGAACGCCTCCCAGGTGGTCTCCAGCAGCAGTCGCTGCTGCGGGTCCATCGCCACGGCCTCGCGCGGGCTGATCCCGAAGAACGCCGGGTCGAACTGGCCCGCGTCGTGCAGGAATCCACCTTCGCGGGTGTAGCTGGTGCCCTTGCCGTCCGGGTCCGGGTCGTACAGCGCGTCCAGGTCCCATCCGCGGCCCTGCGGGAACTCGGAGATGGCGTCTCCGCCGGAGAGCACCAGCCGCCACAGGTCCTCGGGGGTCTCCACACCACCGGGGTAGCGGCAGCTCATCCCGATGATCGCGATCGGGTCGTCGGCCGAGACCGTGACCTTCGGCGTGGCCTCGGCCACGGCGGCCTCGATGCCCAGCACCTCGGTGCGCAGGTATTCGGCGACCGCCGCTGCGGTCGGGTAGTCGAAGACCAGGGTGGCCGGGAGCCGGACGCCGGTGGCGGCGCCCAGCCGGTTGCGGAGTTCGACGGAGGTGAGCGAGTCGAAGCCCAGTTCCTTGAACGCCCGGCCGGCCTGCACCGCGTCCGTCGAGTCGTGACCCAGCACCGAGGCGACCTGCTCGCGCACCAACTCCAGGAGCGCCGCGTCCCGTTCGGCGTCCGCCAACCCGGCCAGCCGCCGCGCCAGCGCACCGGACGGTGCGGCCGCGGCGGCCGACGCGGTGCGCCGGGTGCGGACCAGGCCGCGCAGCAGCGAGGGCAGCATGCCGCTGCCCGCCTGCGCCCGCAGCGCGGTCATGTCCAGTGGCAGCGACACCAGTTGGGCGTGGCCCGCCGACTCCGCCAGGTCGAACAGGGCGAGGCCCTGCTCGGCGGAGATGGCGTTGATACCACCCCTGCTGATGCGGCCACGGTCGGCCTCGGCCAACTCGCCCGCCATGCCGCCCGCTTCGCCCCACAGGCCCCAGGCCAGCGACAGCGCCGGAACTCCGTTCGCCCTGCGGTGCTGGGCGAGCGCGTCCAGGAAGGTGTTGGCCGCCGCGTAGTTGCCCTGGCCCGCGCCGCCGAACGTACCGGCGGCCGAGGAGAACAGCACGAACGCCGACAGGTCCAGGTCCTGGGTGAGTTCGTGCAGGTTCCAGGCGGCGTCCACCTTCGGGCGCAGGACGTTGGAGACCCGCTCCTCGGTGAGCGAACCGATCACGCCATCGTCCAGCACACCGGCGGTGTGGATCACGGCGGCCAGCGGGTGCTCGGCCGGAACGGCGGCCAACACCTCGGCCAGCGCGTCCCGGTCGGCCACATCACACGCGGCACTGGTGACCTGGGCCCCCAGTTCTTCCAGCCGCGCGACGAGTTCGGCCTGGGCGCCACCGCGGCTGACCAGCAGCAGGTGGCGTACGCCGCGCTCGCTGACGAGGTGGCGGGCGAACAGGCCGCCGAGGGTACCGCTGGCGCCGGTGATCAATACCGTGCCCTGCGGATCCCACTCGGTCCCGGTGGCCTCGGCGGTGGCGCGAGCCAGCCTCGGCACCCGTACCTCGCCTTCACGCAGCGCGAGTTGCGGTTCGCCGGTGGACAGCGCGGCGGGCAGGACCCGGCGCGACTCCTCGGTGCCATCGAGGTCGACCAGGACGAAGCGGTCCGGGTTCTCCGACTGCGCCGAGCGCACCAGACCCCACACCGGGGCGTGCGTCAGGTCCGACACATCCGCGTCGGCCCGGGTGGCCACCGCGCCCCGGGTGACGAACACCAGCCGGGAGTCGGCGAACCGCTCGTCGTCCAGCCAGGTCCGCAGCAACTCCAGCGCCGCGTTGGCGGCCTCGTGCACGGCAGCGGCACCGGTCGGACCGCCGCTCGGCAGGCTGGCGAAGACCGTCTGCGGCACCGCCGCGCCCGGCTCCAACGCCGCGACCAACGCGGACAGATCCGGGTACCCGGTGACGGGCAGACCAGCACCCGCATCGCCGAGCAGCGCCCAACGGTCGTCATACGGCACCGGCTCGGCACCGACAGTCAGCGCCGTCCAGTCCACGTGGAACAGCGAGTCCCCGTGCCCGGCGCCGGGTGCGCCGCCCAGTTGCTCCGGCGAGACCGAGCGCAGCGCAAGGCTCTCCACGGAGGCGACGGCGGCGCCGGTCGTGTCGGCGAGCGCCAGCGAGACGTCGCCGGTCGCGGCGGGCCGGAGTTGGACCCGCAGCGCGGTGGCGCCCACCGCGTGCACCGTCACACCGCTCCAGGAGAACGGCAACCGGCCCTGCTCGGAAGCTTCTCCGGCACGCAGCCCCAAGGCGTGCAGCGCGGAGTCCAGCAGTGCGGGGTGCAGCACGAACCGTGCGGCCTCCGCCTCGGCCTCGTCCGCCAGGGACACCTCGGCGAACACCTCGTCACCGCGCCGCCAAGCGGCCTTCAGGCCCTGGAACACCGGCCCGTAACCGAAGCCGGACGCGGCAAGGCCGTCGTACAGCCCGTCGACCTCGATGGGCTGGGCGCCCTGCGGCGGCCACTCGGCCAGTTCGAAGGCGGCCTGCGGCGCTCCCTCGGCGAGTACACCGGTGGCGTGCCGCTGCCACGGCTCGTCGGCCTGGGCGTGCTCCGGCCGGGAGTGCAGGGTCAGCGCACGGCGCCCCGCCTGGTCGGCCGCGCCGAGCGTCAGCCGCAACTGCACACCGCCGCGCTCCGGAAGCGCCAGCGGCGCCTCCAGGGTCAGCTCGTCCAGGTGGTCACAGCCAACCTGGTCGCCCGCCCGCAGGGCCAGTTCCACGAAGGCGGTGCCGGGCAGCAGAACGGTGTCCATAACCGCGTGGTCGGCCAGCCACGGGTGCGATTGCAGGGACAGCCGACCCGTGAGCACCAGGCCGTCGGAGTCCGGCAGTTCGACCGCCGCGCCGAGCAGCGGGTGGTCCGCCGCGCCAAGTCCGGCGGAGGACACGTCGCCGCCCGCCGATCCTGCGTCCAGCCAGAACAGTTGGCGCTGGAACGCGTACGTCGGCAGGTCCACGCGGCGGGCGCCGGTGCCGGCGAAGTAGGCGGCCCAGTCCACAGCCGCGCCGCGTACGTGGGCCTGGCCCAGGGCGAGGACCAGCGTCTCGGCCTCGGGACGGCCGTTGCGGAGAGCGGGGACGAACACCGCGTCCTCGGGTCGCTCGACGCACTCCTGCGCCATCGCAGACAGCACACCGTCCGGACCCAGCTCCACGAACGTCGCCACACCCTGCGCTTCCAGGGCCCGGATCCCGTCGCAGAAGCGGACGGCCACGCGCACGTGCCGAACCCAGAAGTCCGCAGCCCCGATCTCCTCGGCCGACACCACCGCACCGGTCAGATTGGAGACGATCGGGATACGCGGAGCCTCATAGGTCAGGCCCGCCGCCACCTCACGGAACGCCTCCAACATCCCGTCCATATGCGACGAGTGGAACGCATGGCTGACCGACAGCCGCTTCGTCTTACGACCCCGCGCCTCAAACCCAGCCGCGACCTCCACGACCGCAGCCTCATCACCGGCGATCACCACCGACGTCGGCCCGTTGATCGCGGCGATACTCACGCCCTCGACCAACAGCGGAACAACCTCGTCCTCCGCCGCCTGGACCGCCACCATCGCCCCACCGCCAGGCAACTCCTGCATCAGACGGCCACGAGCCGCCACCAACGTGCAGGCGTCCTCCAGCGACAACACACCAGCCACATGCGCCGCAGCCAACTCACCAATCGAGTGCCCGGCCACGAAGTCAGGCCGCAGCCCCCACGACTCAACGAGCCGGAACAGCGCCACCTCGACGGCGAACAACGCGGGCTGCGTGTAAGCCGTCTGGTCCAGCAGGCCGCCGTCGGCTCCGAAGATCACATCCCGCAGCGGTACTTCGAACCGTTCACACACCGCGTCCAAGGCCTCGGCGAAGACCGGGTAGGTCGCGTACAGCTCCCGACCCATACCGATCCGCTGGCTGCCCTGACCGGTGAACAGGAACGCCACCTTGCCGTCCCCGACGGCACCCCGTACCGCGCCGCGTCCCTCGGCAAGCTCGGCCAGCTCCCGCAGGAAGCCGTCCCGGTCGCCCGCGACGACTACCGCGCGGTGCTCGAAGAGCGCGCGGCCGGTGGCCAACGAGTATCCGACGTCGGCGAGTTGGAGGTCGGGCTCGGCCGTGAGACGGGACCGCAGGAGTTCGGCCTGGCCGCTCAGCGCGTCGGCGGTCTTCGCCGACAGGGTCCACGGCACGACCGTGCCCGGCCGGGTCGCTTCCGGGCGTTCGTCCTGTGCCAGCGGTGCCTGTTCGATGATGGCGTGGGCGTTGGTGCCGCTCATGCCGAACGAGGACACACCGGCCCTGCGCGCCCGGCCGGTCTGCGGCCACGGCCGCGCCTCGGTCAGCAGCTCGACCGCTCCGGCCGTCCAGTCAACGTGCGGCGACGGCTGGTCAACATGCAGGGTCTGCGGCAGCACACCGTGCCGCATCGCCATCACCATCTTGATGATCCCGGCGACACCGGCGGCGGCCTGGGTGTGACCGAAGTTGGACTTGATGGAGCCCAGCCACAGCGGCTGGTCCTCCGGCCGCCCCTGCCCGTACGTGGCCAGCAGCGCCTGCGCCTCGATCGGGTCGCCGAGCGTGGTGCCCGTACCGTGCGCCTCGACCGCGTCCACGTCGGCCGTGGTCAGCCCGGCGTTGGCCAGCGCCTGGCGGATCACCCGCTGCTGCGACGGACCGTTCGGCGCGGTCAGGCCGTTGCTCGCACCGTCCTGGTTGACCGCCGTACCGCGCACGATCGCCAGCACCGGGTGGCCGTTGCGCTGGGCGTCGGACAGCCGCTCGACAAGCAGCATGCCGACACCCTCGCCCCATGCCGTGCCGTCCGCGGCAGCCGCGAACGGCTTGCAGCGGCCGTCGGCGGCCAGCCCGCGCTGGCGGCTGAACTCGGTGAACACCTCGGGCGTGGTGATGATGGTGACGCCGCCCGCCAGGGCCAGCGTGCACTCGCCGTTGCGCAGTGCCTGCGCGGCCAGGTGCAGGGCGACCAGCGACGAGGAACACGCGGTGTCGACGGTGACCGCGGGTCCCTCGAAGCCGAAGGTGTACGAGACGCGGCCGGAGGCGATGCTGCTGGAGCCGCCTGTGCCCAGGTAGCCCTCGACGCCCTCGGGTACCACGTTGAGGCGCGAGACGTAGTCGTTGTGCATCTGGCCGACGAAGACGCCGACCTGCTTTCCGTGCAGGGCGGTCGGGTCGACTCCGGCCCGCTCGAACGCCTCCCAGGAGGTTTCCAGCAGCAGCCGCTGCTGCGGGTCCATGGCCAGCGCCTCGCGCGGGTTGATGCCGAAGAACGCCGGGTCGAAGTGGTTGGCGTCGTAGAAGAAGCCTCCCTCGCGTGCGTACGAGGTGCCCGGGCTGTCCGGGTCCGGGTCGTAGAGCGCCTCGATGTCCCAGCCGCGATCGGACGGCAGGTGCGAGATGCCGTCCCGGCCTTCGCGCAGCAGCTCCCACAGGTCTTCCGGGGTGCGTACGTCACCGGGGAAGCGGCAGCTCATGGCGACGATCGCGATCGGGTCGTCGTCCACCGCGGTGGCCGTCTGCTGGGTCACCGCCGCCGCGGCATCGGCGCCGAGGAGTTCGGCACGCAGGTAGGCGGCGAGCGCGGTGGGCGTCGGGTAGTCGAAGACCAGGGTCGCGGGCAGGCGCAGGCCCGCCGCCGCGCCAAGGCGGTTGCGGAACTCGACGCCGGTCAGCGAGTCGAAGCCCAGGTCCTTGAAGGCCCGGGTGGCCTCGACCGCGTCGGGCGAGGCGTGGCCGAGCACGGCGGCCACCTGGGTACGTACCAGGTCGAGCAGGACCTGGTCGCGTTCCGCCTCGGGCAGCCGGACCAGCTGGTCCACCAGCGACGACCCCGATGTGCCGGTACCGGCCTCAACGGCACGGCGGGCCGGTGCGCGCACCAGGCCGCGCAGCAGCGCGGGGACCATGCTGGCGTCGGCGTGCCGCAGCGGCGCCAGGTCGAGCCGCATGGGCACCAGGTGCGCGTCGCCCACCTGGTGGGCGGCGTCGAACAGCTCCAGTGCTTCGGCCGAGGACAGGCCGAGCACTCCGGAACGGGTCATCCGGGACTTGTCGGTCTCGTCCAACTCGCCGGTCATGCCGCTGGCTTCGGCCCACAGGCCCCAGGCGAGCGAGGTACCGGGCAGGCCCTGGGCCTGCCGGTGCTGGGCGAGGGTGTCCAGGAAGGTGTTGGCGGCCGCGTAGTTGGCCTGGCCCGCGCCGCCGAACGTACCGGCGGCCGAGGAGTACAGCACGAACGCGGCCAGATCGAGGTCGCGGGTGAGCTGGTGCAGGTTCCAGGCCGCGTCCACCTTGGGGCGCAGCACGCGGTCGACCCGCTCGGGGGTCAGCGAGCCGACGACACCGTCGTCCAGTACGCCCGCGGTGTGCACCACGGCGGTCAGCGGGTGCTCGGCCGGGATGTCCGCCAGCAGCGCGGCGAGCGCGTCCCGGTCGGCCGCGTCACACGCGGCGACGGTGACCTTGGCGCCCAACTCCTCCAGTTCCGCGGCGAGTTCCGCGGCGCCGTCGGCCTGGGCGCCGCGGCGGCTGGTCAGCAGCAGGTGACGGGCGCCGCGCTCGGTGACGGCGTGCCGGGCGATCAGGCCGCCCAGGGTGCCGGTGCCACCGGTGATCAGTACGGTGCCGTCCGGGTTCCAGTCGGCGGGGACGGTGAGCACCACCTTGCCGACGTGCCGCGCCTGGCTGAGGTAGCGGAACGCGTCGGGGGCCCTGCGCAGGTCCCAGGCACTGATCGGCAGCGGGCGCAGCGCGCCGCGCCGGAAGAGTTCCAGCAGCTCGGTGAGCATTTCCTGGATGCGGTCCAGTCCCGCCTCGACCAGGTCGAACGCCTGGTACGACACGCCCGGGTGCTCGGCGGCGACCTGCTCGGGGTCGCGGACGTCGGTCTTGCCCATCTCCACGAACCGGCCGCCGCGCGGCAGCAGTCGCAGGGAGGCGTCGACGAACTCCCGTGCCAGCGAGTCCAGTACGACGTCCACACCGCGGCCGTCGCTGGCCGCCCGGAACGTCTCCTCGAAGTCGAGGGTGCGGGACGAGGCGATCCGGTCGTCGGTCAGCCCGAGGCCGCGCAGGGTGTCCCACTTACCGGGGCTGGCGGTGGCGAACACCTCCACGCCCCAGTGCCGGGCCAGCTGCACGGCGGCCATGCCCACACCGCCCGCGGCGGCGTGCACCAGCAGCGACTCACCGGACTTGAGGCCGGCGAGGTCGCGCAGGGCGTAGTAGGCGGTCATGAAGACGATCGGCACGGACGCGGCCTGGGCGAACGTCCACCCGTCCGGCATCGGCGCGATCATCCGCCGGTCGGCCACCACCAGTGGTCCGAATCCGCCGGGCAGCATGCCCATGACGCGGTCGCCGGGGGCCAGGTCGGTCACGCCGGGACCGGTCTCCACGACGACACCGGCGCCCTCGCTGCCCATCAGGCCCGCGTCGCCCGGGTACATGCCCAGCGCGTTGAGCACATCGCGGAAGTTCAGGCCCGCCGCCCGGACCGCGACGCGGACCTCGCCCGGCGCCAGCGGCTCGGCCGCCTGCGGGCAGGGGATGAACGTCAGGTTCTCCAGCGTGCCCTTGTCCTGGATGTCCATCCGCCACGCCCGCTCCCCGACCGGGGGGACCAGGGCGCCGGTCGCGGCGACCCGGGCCAGCCGGGGGGCGTGCACGGTGCCGCGGCGCACCGCGAACTGCGGTTCGCCGCAGGCCAGTGCGCCGGGCAGGGCCCGGTACGAGCTGTCGTCACCGTCGAGGTCGGCGAGCACGAAGCGGTCCGGGTTCTCGGACTGCGCCGAGCGCACCAGACCCCACAAGGGCGCGTGCGCCGCGTCCTGGACGTCGGCGTCGGTGTGCGTGGCGACCGCACCCTGGGTGACGAACACCAGCCGGGAACCGGCGAACCGCTCGTCCCCCAGCCACGCCTTGACCAGGTCCAGCGCCTCATGGGTGGCGGTACGGGCCGCCTCGGCCAGGTCCTCGACGGTGGACGCGGCGCGCGGCGCGAAGACGTACTCGGGGGCGGGCGTGCCCGCGTCGACGGCGTCCCGCAGCGCGGCGAGGTCGGCGAACCGGACGCCGGGCAGGGCGGGTTCGGCGCCGTCCAGCACCGCCCAGCCGTCGGCGGGGGCGGGCGTCACCGGCACGGTGGCCCAGTCCAGCCGGAACAGCGACTCGTGGTACGCGGTACGGGCGGTGGCGAGTTGGTCGGCGGAGACCGGACGCAGCATCAGGTTCTGCACCGACGCCACGGGCTCGCCGTTGCCGTCGGCCAGTTGCAGCGACACGCCGTCGGTACCGGCCGGGGCGAGCCGAACCCGAAGCGCACCGGCACCCACGGCGTGCAGGGTCACGCCCCGCCAGGAGAACGGCAGTCGGCCCTGTTCGTCCGCGCCGTCCTGGACGAACGTGCCGTGCAGCGCGGAGTCCAGCAGCGCCGGGTGCAGTCCGTAAAGACCGGCCTCGGACTGCCGGTCGTCGGGGAGCCGGACCTCGGCGTACACCTCGTCGCCTCGCCGCCAGGCGGCCTTCAGCCCCTGGAAGACCGGGCCGTAGGCGAAGCCGCCGGAGGCCAGGTGCTCGTACAGGCCCTCGGTCTCGACGGCTTCGGCGCCGGACGGCGGCCACTCGGTCAGGGCGAAGGACGGCCGCTGCGCCCCGGGGGCGAGCAGGCCGCTGGCGTGCCGGGTCCACGGCTCGTCGGCGGGGGCGTCCTGGGCGCGCGAGTACAGGTCGAGCGGGCGGCGGCCGGCTTCGTCCGGCGAGCCCACCACGATCTGCAGCTGGATCGCCTGGTGCTCGGTGAGCACCAGCGGCGCCTCCAGGGTGAGTTCCTCCAGGTGGTCGCAGTCGACCTGGTCGCCGGCGCGGATCGCCAACTCCACGAAGGCGGTGCCGGGCAGCAGGACCGTGCCCATGACGGCGTGGTCGGCCAGCCACGGGTGCGTGTCGAGCGACAGGCGGCCGGTGAACAGCACACCGTCGGAGTCGGCCAGCGCGACGGCGGCGCCGAGCAGCGGGTGCCGCGCCTCACCGAGTCCCGCCGACTCAACGTCGCCCACCCAACCGGCGGGCGCCTCAAGCCAGTAGCGCTCCCGCTGGAAGGCGTACGTCGGCAGATCGACCCGACGGGCGCCGGTTCCGGCGAAGTAGGCCTGCCAGTCGACGGTCACACCACGCGTGTGGGCGCGGGCGATTGCGGCGGTGAGGGTCTCGGCCTCCGGTCGGCCGTCGCGCAGTACGGCGAAGAACGCCTTGCCGTCGAGGTCGGCGACGCAGTCCTGGGCGAGGGCGGTGAGGGTACCGTCCGGGCCGAGTTCGACGAACGTGCTGACGTTCTGGGCTTCCAGTGCCTGGACGCCGTCGAGGAAGCGGACGGCCTGGCGCACGTGGCGAACCCAGTAGTCGGGGTCGGCGATCTCCTCGGCGGTGGCCAACGTGCCGGTGAGGGTGGAGACGATGGGGATACGGGGGGCCTCGTAGGTCAGGCCCGACGCCACCTCGCGGAAGGCCTCCAACATGCCGTCCATGTGTGGCGAGTGGAACGCGTGGCTGACGGTCAGGCGCTTGGTCTTACGGCCCCGCGCCTCGAAACCAGCGGCGATCTCCAGGGCCGCAGCCTCGTCACCGGCGATGACGACCGACGTCGGCCCGTTGATCGCGGCGATGCTCACGCCCTCGACCAGCAGCGGGACGACCTCGTCCTCCGCCGCCTGGACCGCCACCATCACGCCGCCGCCCGGGAGTTGCTGCATCAGACGACCACGGGCCGCCACCAATGTGCAGGCGTCCTCCAGCGACAGCACACCAGCGACATGCGCGGCGGCCAGCTCGCCGATCGAGTGCCCGGCCAGGAAGTCAGGCTTCAGACCCCACGACTCGACGAGCCGGAACAGCGCCACCTCGATGGCGAACAACGCGGGCTGCGTGTAAGCGGTCTGATCCAGCAGACCGCCGTCAGCGCCGAACACCACGTCCTTGAGCGGCAGTTCGAACCGCTCAAACACCTCGTCCAGCGCTGCCGCGAAAACGGGATAGGACTCGTACAGCTCCCGGCCCATCCCGATCCGCTGGCTGCCCTGACCGGTGAACAGGAACGCCACCTTGCCCTCGGCCACGGCACCTCGTACCGCGCCGCGTCCCTCGGCAAGCTCCGCCAGCTCCCGCAGGAAGCCGTCCCGGTCGCCCGCGACCACCGCGGCCCGGTGCTCCAGGGCGGAGCGGGTCAGGGCCAACGAGTAGGCGAGGTCGGTGAGTTCAAGGTCCGGGTCGGACTCGACACGGGCCAGCAGTCGCCCGGCCTGCTGCCGAAGCGCGTCATCGGTACGGCCGGAGAGCACCAGCGGCAGTACCGGCAGGTCAACGGTTCCGGCCGCGGCGGGTTCGGGTTCCGGGGCCTGTTCGATGATGGTGTGGGCGTTGGTGCCGCTCACGCCGAACGAGGACACACCGGCCCTGCGCACCCGGCCGGTCTGCGGCCACTCCCGCGCCTCGGTCAGCAGCTCGACCGCGCCCGCCGACCAGTCGATGTGCGGCGAGGGCTGACCGACGTGCAGGGTCTGCGGCAGCACACCGTGCCGCATCGCCATCACCATCTTGATGATCCCGGCGACACCGGCGGCGGCCTGGGAGTGGCCGATGTTGGACTTGATGGAGCCCAGCCACAGCGGCTGGTCCTCCGGCCGCTCCCTGCCGTAGGTGGCCAGCAGCGCCTGCGCCTCGATCGGGTCGCCGAGCGTGGTGCCCGTACCGTGCGCCTCGACCACATCGACGTCGGCCGTGGTCAGCCTGGCGTTGGCCAGTGCCTGCCGGATCACCCGCTGCTGCGAAGGACCGTTCGGCGCGGTCAGGCCGTTGCTCGCACCGTCCTGGTTGACCGCCGTACCGCGCACGATCGCCAGCACCGGGTGGCCGTTCCTGCGCGCGTCGGACAGTCGCTCGACGAGCAGCATGCCCGCGCCCTCCGACCAGCCGGTGCCGTCGGCGTCGGCGGAGAACGACTTGCAGCGGCCGTCGGTGGAGAGGCCGCGCTGGCGGCTGAAGTCGATGAAGGTGTCCGGGGTGGACATCACGGTGACGCCGCCGGCCAGCGCCATTTCGCACTCGCCGTTGCGCAGTGCCTGCGCGGCGAGGTGCAGGGCGACCAGCGACGAGGAGCACGCGGTGTCGATGGTGACCGCGGGGCCCTCCAGGCCGAAGACGTAGGAGACGCGGCCGGAGGCGACGCTGCCCGCGCTGCCGGTGCCCAGGTAGCCCTCCAGTCCTTCGGGGACGGCGGGCAGCCGGGTCAGGTAGTCGTGGTACATGACGCCCGCGAACACACCGGTACGGCTGCCGCGTACCGAGGTCGGGTCGATGCCCGCGCGTTCGAAGGCCTCCCAGGAGGTTTCCAGCAGCAGTCGCTGGTGGGGGTCCATGGCGAGGGCTTCGCGCGGGTTGATGCCGAAGAACGCCGGGTCGAACTGGGCGGCGTCGTGCAGGAAGCCGCCCTGCTGGGTGTAGCTGGTACCGGCCCGCTCCGGGTCCGAGTCGTAGAGGGCGTCCAGGTTCCAGCCGCGGTCGGTGGGGAACTCGGAGATCGCGTCGACGGATCCGGCGACCAGCCGCCACAGTTCCTCGGGGCTGGTGACGCCACCCGGGTAGCGGCAGCTCATGCCCACGATCGCGATCGGCTCGTCATCCGCGGCGGTCGCGGTGACGACCGGGGCGGCGGCGTCCGCGTCGCTGCCGAGGACCTCGGTGCGCAGGAAGGCGGCGAGCGCGACGGGGGTCGGGTAGTCGAAGACCAGGGTGGCGGGCAGCCGTACGCCGGTGGCCGAGCCGAGCCGGTTGCGCAGCTCGACCGCGGTGAGCGAGTCGAAGCCCAGCTCCTTGAAGGCCCGGCCCGAGTCGACGGCCTCGGGGCCCGGGTAGCCGAGTACCACGGCCACCTGGGCGCACACCAACTCCACGAGGATCCGGTCGCGTTCGGCGGCGTCGACCCGAAGGAGCCGTTCGGCGAGCGCGCCGACGGGTGCGGCGCCGCCGGATTCCACGACGCGGCGGGCCGGGGTGCGCACCAGTCCGCGCAGCAGTGCGGGCACCGCGGCCGGGTCGGCGTGCCGTAGCGAGGCCAGGTCCAGGTGCATGGGCACGAGGGCGGCGTCGCCGACCGCGCGTGCGGTGTCCAGCAGGGCCAGGCCCTCGTCGGAGGAGAGGGCGGCCACGCCCGCGCGGTTGATGCGCTGGAGGTCGGCGTCGGCCAACTCGCCGGTCATGCCGCTGCGTTCGGCCCACAGGCCCCATGCGAGCGCGGTGGCGGGCAGGCCGTTCACCCGGCGGCGCTGGGCGAGGGCGTCGAGGAAGGCGTTGGCGGCGGCGTAGTTGGCCTGACCGGGGCCGCCGAGGGTGCCCGCGGCGGCGGAGAACATCACGAACGCCGCAAGCTCGTTGTCCTGGGTGAGCTCGTGCAGGTTGAGCGCCGCGTCGACCTTGGCGGGCAGTACGCGGTCGATGCGCTGCGGGGTGAGCGAGTCGATGACCCCGTCGTCCAGCACGCCCGCGGTGTGCACCACGGCGGTCAGCGGGTGCTCGGCCGGGATGTCCGCCAGCAGCGCGGCGAGCGCGTCCCGGTCGGCCGCGTCGCAGGCGGCCAGGGTGACCTGGGCGCCCAACTCCTCCAGTTCCGCGGCGAGTTCCGCGGCGCCTGCGGCGTGGGCGCCACGGCGGCTGGTCAGCAGCAGGTGCCGTATGCCGTGCTCGGCCACCAGGTGGCGGGCGACCAGGCCGCCGAGGGTGCCGGTGGCGCCGGTGACCAGTGCGGTGCCGTCCGGGTCGAGCGCCGGGGCCTGGTGGGCGTCGTCGGTGAGGATCCGGGCCAGCCGGGGCACGGCCAGCGCGCCGTCGCGCAGGGCGAGTTGGGGCTCGCCGGTGGCCAGGGCGGCGGGCAGGGCGCGGTGCGAGGCCTGCTGTCCGTCGAGGTCGACCAGGACGAACCGGTCGGGGTTCTCCGACTGGGCGGAGCGCACCAGGCCCCACAGCGGGGCGTGGGTCAGGTCGTGGACGTCGGCGTCGGGTTGGGTGGCGAGCGCGCCCCGGGTGGCGAACACCAGCCGGGAGTCGGCGAACCGGTCGTCGGCCAGCCAGTTCTGGGCCAGCTCCAGCGCGCGGTGCAGTGCGGCGCGCACGGTGTCCGGCAGTGTCTCGTCGCCGTCGGCCGCCGCGAACGGCACCACGACAGCCTGCGGGGTGGGTGCCCCGGCGGCCAGGGCGTCGCCCAGTGCGGTCAGGTCGGCGTAGGCGGCGGCGGTGGGCAGGGCGGCGGCGAGGTCGGCGATGGCGGCGCTGTCGGCGTCGCCCAGCAGCGCCCACTGTCCGGCGGCCACGGTGGTCGCGGCGGGCAGCGGGGTGCCGGTCCACTCGACGCGGAACAGCGAGTCGTAGAACGCGCCGCGTACGGCGTGCGAGCGCACCTGGTCCGGTGAGACCGGCCGCAGCAGCAGCGCGTCCACCGAGGCGACCGGCGCGCCGGACTCGTCGGCGAGCGCCACGGCCACGGTGTCCCGCCCGGCGGGCGACAGGCGCACCCGCAGCGCCGCGGCGCCCACGGCGCGCAGGGCGACGCCGCTCCAGGAGAACGGCAGGCGGCCGTGTTCGGTCTCCTCAAGCAGCGAGCCGATGCCGACGGCGTGCAGGGCGGCGTCCAGCAGCGCCGGGTGCAGCCCGAACAAGTCGGCGTCCGAGCGGGCCTGTTCGGGCAGCCGGACTTCGGCGAACACCTCGTCGCCGCGTTGCCAGGCGGCCTTCAGTCCCTGGAACACCGGGCCGTAGGCGAAGCCGGTGGTGGTGAGGTAGTCGTAGAGTCCGTCGACCTCGACCTCGGTGGCGCCGCGCGGCGGCCACTCGGACAGGTCGAACGGTGCGGCCGGGGCGGCGGGGGCGAGCACACCGGTGGCGTGCCGGGTCCAGGTGCCGTCGGGCCAGGCCTCGTCCTCCAGCCTGGAGTGCAGGGTCAGTGCCCGGCGGCCGGTGTCGTCCGGCGCGCCGACGGCGAGTTGCAGTTGCACGCCGCCGTGCGGGGGGATCACCAGCGGTGCCTGGAGGGTGAGTTCGTCCAGCAGCTCGCAGCCGACGTGGTCACCGGCACGGATCGCCAGCTCCACGAAGGCGGTGCCGGGCAGCAGGACGGTGTCCATCACCGCGTGGTCGGCGAGCCACGGGTGGGTGGCCAGCGACAGGCGGCCGGTGAACAGGTAGCCGTCGGCGTCGGCGAGGGCGACGGTGGCGCCCAGCAGCGGATGGTCGGCGGAGCCCAGCCCGGCCGAGGTGACGTCCCCCACCCACGGGGTGGGCTGCTCCGGCCAGTACAGCTCGCGCTGGAACGCGTACGTCGGCAGCTCCACGCGCCGCCCGCCGCGGCCCGCGAACACCGCCGCCCAGTCCACGGGCACGCCGTGGGCGTGCGCCCGGGCGACGGCGGTGGCAAGTGTGTGGGGCTCGGCGCGGCCCGCGCGCAGTACGGGGACGAAGACGGCGTCCGGGTCGCTGACGCACTCCTGGGCGAGGGCGGTGAGGGTGCCGTCCGGGCCGAGTTCGAGGTACGTGGTGACGTTCTGGGATTCCAGGTAGCGGATGCCGTCCAGGAAGCGGACGGCTTCACGGACGTGCCGCACCCAGTAGTCGGGGCTCTGGATCTCGGCGGCGGTGACCGATGCGCCGGTGAGGTTGGAGACGATCGGGATGACCGGCGGGTGGTAGGTGACGCCCTGGGCGACGGTGCGGAACGCGTCCAGCATGCCGTCCATGTGCGCGGAGTGGAACGCGTGGCTGACGGTGAGCCGCTTGGTCTTGCGGCCCTGCTCCTCGAAGCGCGCGGCGATCTCCAGCGCCGCGTCCTCGTCTCCGGCGATCACGACCGATGTCGGGCCGTTGACCGTGGCGAGGTTGACGCGCTCGGTCAGCAGGGGGGCGACCTCGTCCTCGGACGCCTGGATCGCCACCATGGCGCCACCGCCGGGCAGTTCCTGCATCAGGCGGCCACGAGCCGCCACCAGCGCGCAGGCGTCCGCGAGCGAGAGCACCCCGGCCACATGTGCGGCGGTCAGCTCACCGATCGAGTGGCCGACGAGGAAGTCGGGCGTGATGCCCCAGCGTTCGAGGTGCCGGTAGAGCGCGACCTCGACCGCGAACAGGGCCGGCTGGGTGTAGGCGGTCTGGTCGAGCAGTGTCGTGTCGGCCCCGAACAGCACGTCCTTCAACGGCCGTTCCAGGTGCTGGTCCAGCTCCGCGCAGACGACGTCCAGCGCCTCGGCGAACACCGGATACGTCGAGTACAGCTCCTTGCCCATGCCCAGCCGCTGACTGCCCTGGCCGGTGAACAGGAACGCGGTCTTGCCCTCGCCGACCGCGCCCCGCACGGTGTCGGCGGTCTCCTCGCCACGGGCCAACGCCCCCAGGTCCCGCAGCAGTTCGTCGCGGTCAGCGGGGAAGAGTACGGCGCGGTGCTCCAGGGCGGAGCGGGTGGTGGCCAGCGAGTGGCCGAGGTCCAGCAGGCCGAGCGCGGGGTCGCCGGTCACCCGGTCGAGCAGCCGCTGGGCCTGCGCGCGCAGCGCCTGCTCGCTCTGCGCGGACACCAGTACGGGCAGCGGCTGTTGGTCGGTGCCGGGGGCGGGCTCGGGGCTGGCCGCCTCGTCCTGTGCGGGGGCCTGCTCGATCACGGTGTGCGCGTTGGTGCCGCTGACACCGAACGAGGAGACGCCCGCGCGCCGCGGCTGGCCGGTCCGCGGCCACTCACGTGCTTCGGTGAGCAGTTCGACGGCGCCGGCCGACCAGTCCACGTTGCCGGACGGCTGGTCGACGTGCAGGGACTTCGGCAGTACGCCGTGCTCGATGGCCTTGACCATCTTGATGACACCGGCGACACCGGCGGCGGCCTGGGTGTGGCCGAAGTTGGACTTGATCGAGCCCAGGAACAGCGGGCGTCCCTCGGGCCGGTTCTGCCCGTAGGTCGCGAGCAGCGCCTGGGCCTCGATGGGGTCGCCGAGCGTGGTGCCGGTGCCGTGCGCCTCGACCACGTCGACCTGGGCGGGGGTCAGCCCTGCGTTCGTCAGCGCCTGCCGGATCACCCGCTGCTGCGACGGGCCGTTGGGCGCCGTGAGGCCGTTGCTCGCACCGTCCTGGTTGACGGCGGAGCCACGGACGATCGCCAGCACCGGGTGGCCGTTCCTGCGCGCGTCGGACAGCCGCTCGACGAGCAGCATGCCGACGCCCTCGCCCCAGCCGGTGCCGTCGGCGGCCTCGGCGAACGGCTTGCACCGGCCGTCGGGGGCCAGCCCGCGCTGCCGGCTGAACTGGACGAACGAGCGCGGGCTGGCCATCACCGTCACACCACCGGTGAGCGCCAGCGAGCACTCGTCGTTGCGCAGCGCCTGAACGGCCAGGTGCAGCGCGACCAGCGACGCCGAGCACGCGGTGTCCACCGTGACGGCCGGACCCTCAAGCCCGAAGGTGTACGACAGCCGGCCGGAGACAACGCTTGCCGCGTTGCCGGTCATCAGGTATCCCTCAACGCCCTTGGGTACCTGCTGGAGGATTTCCGGATACGTCTGGCCGTTGGTACCGATGAACACCCCGGCCTGGCTGCCGCGCAGCGTGGCCGGGTCGATTCCGGCCCGCTCGAACACCTCCCACGCGGTTTCCAGCAGCAAACGCTGCTGCGGGTCCATGCCGAGGGTTTCCCGCGGGCTGATTCCGAAGAACGCCGCGTCGAACTTCCCCGCGTCCTTGAGGAATCCACCCTCGCGGGTGTAACTCGTGCCCTCCTGGTCGGGGTCGTCGTCATACAGCGACTCGATGTCCCAACCGCGGTCCGTGGGGAATTCGGATATCGCGTCGCGGCCCCCGGCGACAAGCTCCCACAGGTCCTCCGGAGACTCCACGCCTCCGGGGAACCTGCAGCTCATACCGACGATAGCGATCGGCTCCGGTTCCGCCGACTCGACCTCGCGAAGGCGTTGCCGCGTCTGGTGCAGATCGGCCGTTACCCGCTTGAGGTAGTCGAGGATCTTGTCCTGATCCGCATCCGCCATTGGAACCTCACCCATGCTTCTCGTCACAAACGCTTGCGCCGGGAATGCCCGCGCTCTGTCGTGCTACCGCTATGGCCGGGGGCCGTCCCCGAACCCGAGCTCGTTTTCGATGAAGGCGAATACCTCATCGGGTGTTGCCTCTTGCAGTTGTTCCGTCACGGTCGCGCCGTTCGAAGTGGGCTCTGGTTCGCCCCACTTCGCCAGCAGGGCCTGGAGGCGCAGCGCTATGTCCGCCCGGGTCTCGCTGTCCGGGTCGAGCACGGACAGCGCCGACTCCAGCTTCTCCAGCTCCGCGATGCCCGGGGCCGCCGTGGCCCCGCCGTCCTGGGTGATCTCGGCACGCAGGAAGTCGGCCAGCGCGGCGGGCGTCGGGTAGTCGAAGACCAGCGTCGCGGGCAACCGCAGCCCGGTGGCCGCGGTCAGCCGGTTGCGCAGTTCCAGGGCGATCAGGGAGTCGAAGCCGAGCTCCTTGAACGCTCGGCCCGCTCCGACCTCCGCGGTCGACGGGTGGCCGAGCGCGCTGGCCGCGTGCGAGCGGACCAACTCCACCACCACCAGCGACTGTTCGGCCTGCGACATCCCGGCCAGCCGCTGCCGCAGCGCCTCCGCCGACGACCCGGCCGCAGCGGACTCGTCGCCCGCGGCACCGGTCTGCGCCAGCCGCCGCACCTCCGGCAGTTCGCCGATGAACGGGCTGCGGCGCACCGCGGTGAACCCGGGGGCGAACCGCTCCCAGCGGATGTCCGCGATGGCCACCGTCGTCTCGTCGTGGTCCAGCGCCTGCTGTAGCGCGCTGATCGCCAACCGCGGTGCCATCGCCGGGACACCGCCCCGATCGAGGCGGTCGCCGATGGCGCCGCCCGCGGCCAGGCCGCTGTCGCCCCAGCGCCCCCAGGCCACGGAGGTGGCCGTCAGGCCGTTGGCCCGGCGGTGCTCCGCGAGTGCGTCCAGGTAGGCGTTGGCGGCGGCGTAGTTGGCCTGACCGGCGTCACCGAGCGTGCCCGCGACACCCGAGAACAGCACGAACGCCGACAGGTCCAACTCCGCGGTCAGCTCGTGCAGGTTGCGCGCGGCATCCGCCTTCGGCCCCAGTACGGTGGCGAACCGTTCCGGGGTGAGCGCGTCCAGCACACCGTCGTCCAGCACTCCCGCGGTGTGCACGACCGCGGTGAGCGGCCGGTCGGCGGGAATGTCGGCGAGCAGTGCGGCCAGCGCGTCCCGGTCTGCGGCGTCGCAGGCCGCGATGGTGACGTCGGCACCCGACTCGGCCAGCTCGTCACGCAGTTCGGCGGCGCCGGGTGCTTCGAGGCCGCGGCGGCTGGTCAGCACGAGGTGCTGGGCACCGTTGTCCGCCAGCCAGCGGGCGACGTGCCCGCCAAGCGCCCCCGTACCGCCGGTGACCAGCACCGTGCCGTCCGGTCGCCAGCCGCGCACCGCGACCGCGTCGGCGAGCGAGGCACGGGTCAGCCTGCGGGCGAACAGCCCCGCGGGGCGCACCGCCACCTGGTCCTCGCCGTCCAGCCCGGCCAGTACCGCGACCAGCCGGGACAGCGCACGCTCATCGGCGGCCTCCGGCAGATCGACCAGACCACCCCAACGCTGCGGGTACTCCAACGCCACCGTCCGGCCGAAGCCCCACAGCAGCGCCTGCGCCGGATCACGTACCGGGTCCGTCGCCGCCACCGACACCGCTCCCCGCGTGGCGCACCACAGCGGGGCGTCGATCCCGGCATCGCCCAACGCCTGGACGAGGGCGAGCGAGCCGTGCAGCGCCTGCGGATGGGCGTCGAACGCGAGCAGCGAGAGCACTCCGCCGATCCGTTCGCCGACCGGCAGCTCGTCGCGCAGCCGGTCGGCCAGCACCTTCCGGTCGGTGTCGGCGGCCGCCAGCGGCAACTGCCTTACGGAAGCTCCGCGTTCGGCGAGCACTCGGGCGACGTCCGCCGTCTGGGCGGCCCCGGTCTCGGGCACTACCAGCAGCCATGTTCCGGAGAGCCGGGCCGTCCGCTCCTCGGCCAGCGGCTGCCACGTCACACGGTAACGCCAGCCGTCCACCGTCGACTTCTCACGGCTCTGGCGGCGCCACGAGGACAGTGTGGGCAGTACGGCGCCCAGCGGCTCGCCGTCTATCTCCAGGGTGTCGGCGAGGGATTCCAGGTCCTCACGCTCGACGGCCTCCCAGAACAGGGCGTCGGTCGGGTCGGACGGCGAAGACTCGACCGTCTCCAACGCGGAGGCCTCCGGCCAGTAGCGTTGGCGCTGGAAGGCGTAGGTGGGCAGGTCGACCCGGTGGGCGCCGGTTCCCGCGAAGACCGCGTCCCAGTCAACGGTCACACCATGTACGTAGGCCTCGCCCAGCGAAGCGTAGAAACGCTCCAGCCCACCCTCATCACGCCGCAACGACCCCAGGGCCGCCGCCTGACGGCCGCAGTCCTCGATCGTCTCCTGAACACCAACAGTGAGCACCGGATGCGCACTGGACTCGATGAAGACCCCGAAGCCCTGCTCCAGCAGCGCACGGACCGCCCTCTCCAACTCCACCGTCTGCCGCAGATTACGGAACCAGTACTCCGCCGTCAGCTCCGGACCCTGCACCCACTCACCCGTGACCGTGGAAAGGAACGGCACCCGCGCAGGCCCCGGGACGATCGGAGCCAAAATCTCCAACAGCTCGTCCCGCAAAAGCTCCACCTGCGCCGAATGCGAGGCGTAATCCACCGGAATGCGACGCGCCCGCACCCCATCGGCCTCACACGAAGCCAACAACTCATCCAACGCGACCGGCTCACCAGAGACCACGACCGAGGACGGACCGTTGACCGCCGCCACCGAAACCCGATCCTCACCCCAAACCGCCAACCGCTCCCGGACATCCCCCACCGGCAGGGCAACCGAGACCATGCCACCCAACCCGGCCAGCACCCGCCCAATCGCCTGACTACGCAACGCAACCACCCGCGCCGCATCGCCAAGGCTGAGGATCCCCGCCACACACGCGGCAGCGATCTCACCCTGCGAATGCCCCACCACGGCAGCGGGCACAACACCCACCGACCGCCACAGCTCGGCCAACGACACCATCACCGCGAACAACACCGGCTGAACCACATCAACCCGGTCCAACGACGGCGCACCCTCATTCCCCCGCAGCACATCGACCAACGACCAATCAGTGAACGGTTCCAAAGCCGCCGCACACTCATCGATCCGGGCAGCGAACACGGGTGAAGCGTCCAACAACCCGACAGCCATGCCTACCCATTGCGACCCCTGTCCGGGGAACAGGAAGACCCCTTGGCCCCCGACTCCTGCCCCCTCAACGAGGTTCGGCAGGCTGAGCCCCTGGGCCAGTGCGTCCAGTCCGCGCACGAAGTCTTCCCGGTCACGGCCGACCACCACCGCGCGGTGGTCCAGTCCGGCCCGGGTGGTGGCCAGCGAGTAGCCGACGTCAGCGGGCCGCAGGTCACCGTGGGTGCCGAGGTGGGCAAGCAACCGCTCGGCCTGTCCGCGCAGCGCCGCCTCGCTCTTGCCGGAGAGCACCCACGGCACGACGGGCGAGGTGTCGGCGGACTGTACCGGGGTCTCCTCCTCAACGGTAGGGGCCTGTTCGAGTACGGCGTGCGCGTTCGTACCGCTGAAGCCGAACGAGGACACGCCCGCACGGCGCGGATGACCGGTTTCGGGCCACTCGCGCGCCTCGGTCAGCAGTGAGACCGCGCCCGCCGACCAGTCCACGTGCGGCGTCGGCTCGGCGATGTGCAGTGACTTCGGCAGCACACCGTGTCGCATCGCCAGCACCATCTTCATCACACCGGCGACACCGGCCGCGGCCTGTGCGTGGCCGATGTTGGACTTGATCGACCCCAGCAGCAGGGGTTGGTCCTCCGGCCGCCCCTGGCCGTAGGTGGCCAGCAGCGCCTGCGCCTCGATGGGGTCACCGAGCGAGGTGCCGGTGCCGTGCGCCTCGACGACGTCCACCTCGGCGGCGGTGAGTCGGGCGTTCGCCAGCGCCTGGCGGATCACCCGCTGCTGCGAGGGGCCGTTGGGCGCGGTGAGGCCGTTGCTGGCACCGTCCTGGTTGACCGCGGTGCCCCGCACCACGGCCAGCACCGGGTGGCCGTTGCGCTGGGCGTCCGACAGCCGCTCGACGAGCAGCATGCCCACGCCCTCGGCCGGGGAGAACCCGTCGGCGTCCGACGAGAACGCCTTGCAGCGGCCGTCCGTGGAAAGCCCACGCTGACGGCTGAACTCGATGAAGGTGCCCGGGGTCGACATCACCGTCACACCGCCCGCGAGCGCCAGCGAGCACTCGCCGTTGCGCAGCGCCTGAACGGCCAGGTGCAGCGCGACCAGCGACGCCGAGCACGCGGTGTCCACCGTGACGGCCGGCCCCTCAAGCCCGAACGTGTACGACAACCGGCCGGAGACAACGCTTCCGGCGGTGCCGGTCGCCAGGTGGCCTTCGAAGCCCTCGCCGCTGCCCTGCATCAGCATCGAGTAGTCGGAACCGTTGGTGCCCACGAAGACACCGGACTGGCTGCCGCGCAGCGTCGCCGGATCGATCCCGGCCCGCTCGAACGCCTCCCAGGAGGCTTCCAGCAGCAGCCGCTGCTGCGGGTCCATCGCCAGCGCCTCACGCGGGCTGATCCCGAAGAACCCGGAGTCGAACCGCGCCGCATCGCTGAGGAACCCGCCCTCACGGGTGTACGAGGTGCCCTGCGCGTCCGGATCCGGGTTGTACAGCGCCTCGACGTCCCAGCCGCGGTCCAGCGGGAACCCGCTCAGCGCGTCACCGCCGGAGTTCAGCAGCCCCCACAGTTCCTCCGGCGATCGCACGTCCCCGGGGAAGCGGCAGCTCATCGCCACGATCGCGATCGGCTCGTCACTGGCGGTGGCGGCAGCGGTCGGCAGCGGAGCCGCCAGCGCGCCCTGCTCACCGGAGAGTTCGGTGCGCAGATACCTGGAGAGGGCGGTCGGCGTCGGGTAGTCGAAGATCAGGGTCGGCGGCAGCCGCAGCGCCGTCGCCCCGTTCAACCTGTTCCGCAGCTCCACGGCGGTCAGCGAGTCGAAGCCCAACTCCTTGAACGCCCGGTTCGCCTCCACCGCGTCCGCGCCCTGGTAACCCAGCACGGAAGCGACGGCGCCGCGCACCAACTCCAGTAGCAGCCGCTCCTGTTCGGCCTCGGAAAGGCCCGACATCCGCTGTACGAGGGCCGCGCCGCCTGCCGCCTCCTCTTCGGCGTCGGCGCGTAGCGACTCCATGACCGCCCTGGCCTCGGGCAGGTCGTGCAGCAGCGGGCGCGGGCGGCCGGAGGTGAAGGCCAGGACGAAGCGCTTCCATTCCATGTCGGCCACGGTCAGCGTGGTCTCGTCCCGGTCCAGGGCGTGCTGGAGCGCGGTGACCGCGAGTTCCGGTGCCATCTCCAGCACACCGTGGCGGCGCATCCGGTCACCGACCGCGCCCTCCGCCATACCACCGTCACCCCATGGCCCCCACGCCACCGAGGTCGCGGGCAGCCCGGCGGCGCGCCGGTACTCGGCGAAGGCGTCCAGGAACGCGTTCCCCGGCGCGTAGTTGCCCTGCCCCGGGGCGCCGAAGGTGGCGGCGAAGGACGAGAACAGCACGAACGCGGACAGGTCGAGGTCACGGGTCAGCTCGTGCAGGTTGCGCGTGGCGTCGACCTTGACCCGCAGCACCCGGTCGAGCTGCTCCGGGGTCAGCGCCTCGATGACCGCGTCGTCCAGTACGGCGGCGGTGTGCACGACGGCCGTGAGCGGCCGGTCGGCGGGTATCTCGGCGAGCAGTGCGGCCAGCGCGTCCCGGTCGGCCACATCACAGGCCGCGATCGTGGCCTCGGCGCCCAACTCGGACAGTTCGGCACGTAGTTCGGTGGCGCCGGGTGCGTCGAGGCCGCGGCGGCTGGTCAGCACGAGGTGCCGGGCGCCGGTGCGGGCGAGGTAGCGGGCGACGTGCGCGCCGAGCGCCCCGGTGCCACCGGTGACCAGGACGGTGCCGTCCGGCCGCCAGTCACGCACGGCGGGCGTCTGCGCCAGGGGGGCGCGTACCAGCCTGCGGACGTACAGCCCGGAGGGCCGCACCGCGACCTGGTCCTCGCTTTCGGTCCCGGCGAGGGCCGCCACGACCCGGGCCAGCGCGCGGTCGTCGACGGCTTCGGGCAGGTCGACCAGACCGCCCCAGCGCTCACCGTGCTCCAGCGCCACGACCCGGCCAAGGCCCCACACCAGCGCCTGCGCGGGGTCGTCCAGCGGCTCCGCGCGGTTGACGGCAACCGCACCACGGGTGGCCAGCCACAGCGGCGCGTCGATCCCGGCATCGCCGAGCGCCTGCACCAACGCCATGGACGCGTGCAGCGGCTGCGGCTGGCCGTCCAACGCCAGCAGCGACAGCACACCGCTGAACGGCCCGTCCTCGGCGGCGAGCGCATCGGCCAGCGACTTCCGGCCGGTATCGGCCGCAGTCAACAGCCGTACGGACGCCCCTCGTTCAGTGAGTACGCGGACCGCCTCAACCGCCCATGGGCTCTCCTGGTCGGACGCCACGAGCAGCCAGGTGCCGGAGAGCCGTGCCGCCGTCTCCTCGGTCACCGGCTTCCAGGTGACCCGGTAACGCCAGCCGTCCACCGTCGAGTTCTCACGCCCCTGCCTGCGCCAGGCGGACAGCGCGGACAGCGCCTCACTCCACGGCTGGTCGCCGTCCACCGCCAACTCGGCGGACAGCGCCTCGAAGTCCTCGCGCTCGACGGCCTCCCAGAAGCGGGCCTCCACGGAGTCCGTGCCACTGTCTTCAGCGGGGTTGGCAGCGCCGGACTCCAGCCAGTAGTGCTGGCGCTGGAAGGCGTAGGTGGGCAGGTCGACCCGGTGGGCGCCGGTTCCCGCGAAGACCGCGTCCCAGTCAACGGTCACACCATGTACGTAGGCCTCGCCCAGCGAAGCGTAGAAACGCTCCAGCCCACCCTCATCACGCCGCAACGACCCCAGGGCCGCCGCCTGACGGCCGCAGTCCTCGATCGTCTCCTGAACACCAACAGTGAGCACCGGATGCGCACTGGACTCGATAAAGACCCCGAAGCCCTGCTCCAGCAGCGCACGGACCGCCCTCTCCAACTCCACCGTCTGCCGCAGATTACGGAACCAGTACTCCGCCGTCAGCTCCGGACCCCGCACCCACTCACCCGTGACCGTGGAAAGGAACGGCACCCGCGCAGACCCCGGGACGATCGGAGCCAAAATCTCCAGCAGCTCGTCCCGCAAAAGCTCCACCTGCGCCGAATGCGAGGCGTAATCCACCGGAATGCGACGCGCCCGCACCCCATCGGCCTCACACGAAGCCAACAACTCATCCAACGCGACCGGCTCACCAGAGACCACGACCGAGGACGGACCGTTGACCGCCGCCACCGAAACCCGGTCCTCACCCCAAACCGCCAACCGCTCCCGAACATCCCCCACCGGCAGGGCAACCGAGACCATGCCACCCAACCCGGCCAGCACCCGCCCAATCGCCTGACTACGCAACGCAACCACCCGCGCCGCATCGCCAAGGCTGAGGATCCCCGCCACACACGCGGCAGCGATCTCACCCTGCGAATGCCCCACCACGGCAGCGGGCACAACACCCACCGACCGCCACAGCTCGGCCAACGACACCATCACGGCGAACAACACCGGCTGAACCACATCAACCCGGTCCAACGACGGCGCACCCTCATTCCCCCGCAGCACATCGACCAACGACCAATCAGTGAACGGCTCCAAAGCCGCCGCACACTCATCGATCCGCGCCGCGAACACCGGCGAGGCATCCAACAACCCCACCGCCATGCCCACCCACTGCGACCCCTGCCCCGGAAAGACAAACGCCGCCTTACCACCGACACTCACACCACAGGTCAACCCAGCCGCCATCCCACCAGCGGCCAACGCCTCCACCCCGGACCGCAGTTCCGCCAGATCCGCACCCCGCACCACCGCACGGTGATCCAACGCAGCCCGACCCGTGGCCAACGACCACCCCACATCCACCGGACGCCCATCCACCCCAGCGTCCAACACCGCCAGCAACCGCTGCGCCTGACCCCGCAACGCGGCCTCACCCTTACCGGACAACGGCCACACCACCACACCAGGCACAACCCCAGAAACAGCCTGCGGCTCCCCCTCCGCCACAACCTCAACCGGCGCCTGCTCCACGATCACATGCGCGTTCGTCCCACTGAAACCGAACGAGGACACGCCCGCACGGCGCGGCTCGCCGGTCTCCGGCCACTCCTGGGCCTCGGTCAGCAGGGACACCGCGCCCGCCGACCAGTCCACGTGCGGCGTCGGCTCGTCGATGTGCAGCGTCTTGGGCAGCACACCGTGTCGCATCGCCAGCACCATCTTCATCACGCCCGCGACACCGGCCGCCGCTTGCGTGTGGCCGATGTTGGACTTGATCGACCCCAGCAGCAGCGGCCGGTCCTGCGGACGGTCCTGCCCATAGGTGGCCAGCAGTGCCTGCGCCTCGATCGGGTCGCCAAGGGTCGTGCCGGTGCCGTGCGCCTCTACCGCGTCGACCTGGGCGGCGGACAGGCTGGCGTTGGTGAGCGCCTGGTGGATCACCCGCTGCTGCGAAGGACCGTTCGGCGCCGTAAGACCGTTGCTCGCACCGTCCTGGTTGACGGCGCTGCCCCGCACGATCGCGAGTACCGGGTGGCCGTTGCGCCGGGCGTCCGACAGCCGCTCCACGAGCAGCATGCCCACGCCTTCGCCCCATCCGGTGCCGTCGGCGGCGGCGGCGAACGGCTTGCAGCGGCCGTTGGCGGCGAGGCCGCGCTGGCGGCTGAACTCGGTGAAGGTGGCGGGCGTCGCCATGACCGTCACACCGCCCGCGAGCGCCAGCGAGCACTCGCCGTTGCGCAGCGCCTGCACCGCCATGTGCAGGGTGACCAGCGACGACGAGCAGGCGGTGTCCACCGTGACGGCCGGGCCCTCAAGGCCGAAGACATACGACACCCGGCCGGAGGCGATGCTGCCGGAGCTTCCGGTGCCCAGGAACCCCTCGACACCCTCGGGCACGGCGTCCAGCCGGGCGGTGTAGTCGTGGTACATCACGCCCGCGAACACCGCCGTGCGGCTGCCGCGTACCGAGGTGGGATCGATCCCGGCCCGCTCGAACGCCTCCCAGGAGGCTTCCAGCAGCAGCCGCTGCTGCGGGTCCATCGCCAGCGCCTCACGCGGGCTGATCCCGAACAGGGCCGGGTCGAACCGGCCCGCGTCGTAGAGGAAGCCACCCTCACTGACGTAGCTGGAGCCGGGCTGGTCGGGGTCGGCGTCGTACAGCGACTCCACGTCCCAGCCACGGTCGCTGGGGAACTGCCCGATGGCGTCCGTACCGTCCACGACCAGCCGCCACAGGTCCTCGGGGGTGCGTACGCCTCCGGGGTAGCGGCAGCTCATCGCCACGATGGCGATGGGCTCCTGGTTCCGCTCCTCGACCTCGCGCAGCCGCCGACGGGCCTGACGCAGGTCGGCGGTGGCCCGCTTGAGGTAGTCGCGAAGCTTGTCCTCATTCACCATCGCGTCGGGGTCCTTCTTTCTCAGGACGAGCCGAGCTCGTCGTCGAGCAGGTCGAAAAGCTCGTCATCTGTGACTGTTTCGAGGTCGTGGTCGTCATCGGCGGCACCGTCGCCCGACGCGTCCTGCGCGTCCTGCCACTTGGCCATCAGGGTCCGCAGTCGCATGGTCACGCGGTCCCGGTTGGCCCCGTCGACGGCCGTCTCGCCGGAGACGAGGTCGGCCAACGTGGCCTCCAGCCGGTCGAGTTCGTCGAACACGGACGGGCCTTCGGTGAGCGGCAGGGCGGTACGCAGGTGTTCGGCGAGTGCGGTGGGCGTCGGGTAGTCGAAGATCAGTGTGGCGGCGAGGCGCAGCCCGGTGGCGGCGCCCAGCCGGTTGCGTAGTTCCACGGCGGTCAGGGAGTCGAAGCCCAACTCCTTGAACGCGGCGTCCGGTTCGATCGCCGCCGCGCCGTCATGCCCCAGCACACCGGCTACCTGGGTGCGCACCAGGTCCAGCAGCATCCGGTCCCGCTCCGCGGCGGGTAGCCCGGCCAGCCGCTCGACGAGGCTGCTCGCCGCACCGGCCGCCGTGGCACCACCACCCGCCGTACGGCGGCGCGGGGTACGGATCAGCCCGCGCAGCAGCGGCGGTACGGCGCCCTGGGCGCGCAGACCGTCCAGGTCGAGTCGGGCGGCCAGCAGCAAGCCGTCGTTCAGCGCGCTGGCCACGTCGAACAACGTCAGGCCCTCGGCGGCCGAAAGCGCGGCCATACCGCCGCGGTTCATCCGGTCGAGGTCCGCCGTGTCGAGCTCACCGGCCATGCCCCCCTCATCGGCCCACAGACCCCAGGCCAACGAGACCGCGGGCAGACCCAACGCACGCCGATGCTGGGCAAGGGAGTCCAAGAACACATTGGCCGCGGCGTAGTTGCCCTGACCCGCGTTCCCGAACACACCCGCCGCCGAGGAGAACAACACGAACGCCGACAGATCACATCCACGCGTCAACTCATGCAGATTGACAGCCGCATCCACCTTCGGCCGCAACACCTCACTGACACGCTCCGCAGTCAACGACTCGATGACACCGTCATCCAGCACACCCGCGGTATGCACCACCGCCGTCAACGGACGCTCCGCCGGAACCGCCGCCAACGTCACCGCCAACGCATCCCGATCAGCCACATCACACGCCGCCCAAGTGACATGCGCACCCAACCCGGCCAAGTCCGCGCCCAGTTCAGCCGCACCCTCCGCCGCCGCACCCCGCCGACTCACCAGCAGCAGATGCCGCACATCGTGCTCGGCCACCAGATGCCGAGCGACAAGGCCACCCAGCGTGCCGGTCGCGCCGGTGACCAGCACCGTGCCGTCCGGGTCGAAGTCCGGCAGCGGCGTGTCCTCGACCGCCGCCACCCGGGCCAGCCGTGGCGCGTACACCGACCCGGCGCGCACGGCGAGTTGCGGCTCGTCGGACGCGTCCAGGGTCAGCGCGGCCGCCAGCTCCTGGAGCGAGGCGTCCTCACCGTCGAGGTCGATCAGCACGAACCGGCCGGGGTGCTCCGCCTGCGCCGAGCGCATCAGCCCCCAGACGGCGGAGTGCACCAGGTCGTCCACGTCCTCCTCGGCGTCAACGGCCACCGCACCACGTGTCACCACCGCGAGCCTGCTGTCGGCGAGGTCACCGGAGTCGAACCGCTCGTCGGCCAGCCACTCCCGCAGCAGCCCCAGCGCCTGACCGGTGGCCGCGTGTGTCGCTTCCGCGATGCCGTCGGAGACGGCGAGGTCTGGTACGTACGAGACGAACACGACGTCCGGCGCCGTGTCCCCGGCAGCCACCGCGTCGGCCAGCCCAGCCAGGTCCGGGTAGCCGGTTACCTGCCCGCCCGCCAGCTCAAGCGCGGCCCCCAGCTTGAGGTCGTCCCGGCCGACGACGGCCCAACGGCCGTGCTCGGCGGCGTCCGACGAGACAGTCAGCGGGGACCAGTCCATGCGGAACAGCGACTCGTGGTACCGGCTGCCCGTACGGGCCGCGGCAAGCTGGTCGGTGGCGAGCGGGCGCAGCACCAGCGAGTCCACCGAGAGCACCGGCTGGCCTGTCGCATCGGCCACCGCCACCGCCACCGCGTCCTGCCCGGCCGCCGACACCCGGACCCGCAGCGCCGAGGCGCCCTCCGCGTGCAGCCGCACGCCGTCCCAGGCGAACGGAAGGCGGGCACCGGTTGCGGCGTCGGCGAAGAAGTCACCGAGGCTGACCGCGTGCAGCGCGGCATCCAGCAGCGCCGGATGCAGACCGAACTCCCCTGCCTCGGCGTGCTGCTCCTCGCCCAGCGCGACTTCGGCGAACACCTCATCGTCGCGCCGCCAGGCGGCCTTCAGGCCCTGGAACAGCGGCCCGTAACCGAGGCCGATCTCGGCCAGGTCGTCGTAGAGACCGTCGACCTCCACCGGCTCCGCGTCGCTCGGCGGCCACTCCACCAGTGCGGTCGGCTGGCCCGACCCCGAGGTCAGTGCGCCGCTGGCGTGCCGGGTCCACGGCTCGTCGCCGTCGGCGTCCTGCGAACGGGAGTACAGGTGCAGCGCACGGCGCCCCGAGTCGTCCAGCTCGGCCACGGTAAGCCGCAGTTGAACCGCACCACGCTCCGGAAGCACCAGCGGCGCCTCCAGGGTCAGCTCGTCCAGAACGTCACAGCCAACCTGGTCCCCGGCCCGGATCGCCAACTCCACGAGCGCGGCACCGGGCACCAGCACCGTGCCGGACACGGTGTGATCGGCCAGCCAGGGATGGGTGTCGAGGCCGAGCCGCCCGGTGTACAAGAGCCCGTCGGAGTCAGGCAGTTCGACCGCCGCCCCCAACAGCGGGTGCCGTGCCTCACCGAGCCCGGCCGAGACCACATCACCGACCAGCCCAGCGGGCGCCTCCAGCCAGTAGCGCTGACGCTGGAAGGGGTACGTGGGGAGGTCCACGCGCCGGGCGCCGGTGCCGGCGAAGTAGGCGGCCCAGTCCACGGCCGCGCCGCGTACGTGGGCCTGGCCCAGGGCGAGGGCCAGCGTCTCGGCCTCGGGACGGCCGTTGCGGAGAGTGGGGGCGAACGCGGCGTCCTCGGGTCGCTCGACGCACTCCTGCGCCATCGCAGACAGCACACCGTCCGGACCCAGCTCCACGAACGTCGCCACACCCTGCGCTTCCAGGGCCCGGATCCCGTCGCAGAAGCGGACGGCCTCGCGCACGTGCCGGACCCAGAAGTCCGCAGTCCCGATCTCCTCGGCCGACACCACCGCACCGGTCAGATTGGAGACGATCGGGATACGCGGAGCCTCATAGGTCAGGCCCGAGGCCACCTCACGGAACGCCTCCAACATCCCGTCCATGTGCGACGAGTGGAACGCATGGCTCACGGTCAGCCGCTTCGTCTTACGACCCCGCGCCTCAAACCCAGCCGCGACCTCCACGACCGCAGCCTCATCACCCGCGATGACGATCGACGTCGACCCGTTGATCGCGGCGATACTCACACCGTCCACCAGCAGCGGAACAACCTCGTCCTCCGCCGCCTGGACCGCCACCATCGCCCCACCGCCAGGCAACTCCTGCATCAGACGGCCACGAGCCGCCACCAACACGCAGGCATCCTCCAGCGACAACACACCAGCCACATGCGCCGCAGCCAACTCACCAATCGAGTGCCCGGCCACGAAGTCAGGCCGCAGCCCCCACGACTCAACGAGCCGGAACAACGCCACCTCAACCGCGAACAACGCAGGCTGCGTGTAAGCCGTCTGGTCCAGCAGGCCGCCGTCGGCTCCGAAGATCACATCCCGCAGCGGTACTTCGAACCGTTCACACACCGCGTCCAACGCCTCGGCGAAGACCGGGTAGGTCGCGTACAGCTCCCGACCCATACCGATCCGCTGGCTGCCCTGACCGGTGAACAGGAACGCCGTCTGACCCGCCGAAGCAGTCCCCAGCACCACACCGGGGGAGGCGGCGCCCGCCGCCAAAGCCTCCAGTTCGCGCAGCAGCTCGGCCCGGTCGCTGGCGATCAGCGCCGCGCGTCGGTCCAGTGTTGCCCGCGTGGTCGCCAACGAGTGGGCCACATCAGCCAGTTCAAGGTTCTCGTCCTCCGCAACTCGCGACCGCAGCCGCTCCGCCTGCGCACGCAGCGCGTCCTCACTCTTGCCGGACACCACCAGGGGTAGTACCGGAAGCGTCACCGACCCACTCGGGTGTTCGTCCTCAGCGGTCGGTGCCTGCTCGATGATCGTGTGCGCGTTCGTTCCGCTGAAGCCGAACGAGGACACCGCGGCCCGACGCGGGCGCCCGGAGTCCGGCCACTCCCGTGCCTCGGTCAGCAACGACACGGCGCCCGCCGACCAGTCCACATGCGGCGACGGCTGATCAACGTGCAGCGTCCGCGGCAGCACACCGTGCCGCATCGCCATCACCATCTTGATCACACCGGCGACACCGGCCGCCGCCTGCGTGTGACCGAAGTTGGACTTGATGGAGCCCAACCACAACGGCTGGTCGGCAGTCCGCTCCTGGCCGTAAGTGGCGAGCAGCGCCTGTGCCTCGATCGGGTCGCCAAGGGTCGTACCGGTGCCGTGCGCCTCCACGACGTCCACCTCGGCGGCAGTGAGCCGAGCGTTCGCCAACGCCTGGCGAATCACCCGCTGCTGCGACGGACCGTTCGGCGCGGTCAAACCGTTGCTGGCACCGTCCTGGTTGATGGCACTGCCACGGACCACGGCCAGTACGGGGTGGCCGTTCTTCCGCGCGTCCGACAGCCGCTCCACCAGCAGCACGCCCGCGCCCTCGGACCACCCGGTGCCGTCCGCGTCCGCCGAGAACGCCTTGCAGCGGCCGTCCGCCGCGAGACCCCGCTGACGGCTGAACTCCACGAAGGGCGCCGGTGTCGCCATCACCGTCACGCCACCCGCCAGCGCCAGCTCGCACTCGCCGTTGCGCAGCGCCTGCACCGCCAGGTGCAGCGCCACCAGCGACGACGAGCATGCCGTGTCCACGGTGACGGCCGGGCCTTCAAGACCGAAGGTGTACGAGAGCCGGCCCGAGATCACGCTTGCCGCGTTTCCTGTGCCGAGGAAGCCCTCGACGCCCTCCGGAAGCACCGGCAGCCGTGAGGCGTAGTCGTGGTACATCACGCCCGCGAACACACCGGTACGGCTACCGCGCAGCGACGCCGGGTCGATCCCGGCCCGCTCGAACGCCTCCCAGGACGTCTCCAGCAAAAGGCGTTGCTGCGGGTCCATCGCCACGGCCTCGCGCGGCGAAATGCCGAAGAACGCCGGATCGAAACCTGCCGCGTCGTCGACGAAGCCGCCCTCGCGGGCGTAGCTGGTGCCGGTGCGGTCCGGGTCCGCGTCGTAGAGCGCGTCCAGGTTCCAGCCGCGGTCGGTGGGGAACGCCCCGATGGCGTCCTGGCCGTCCATCACCAGCCGCCACAGGTCTTCAGGGGTCTCCACACCACCGGGGTAGCGGCAGCCCAGGCCGACGATGGCGATCGGCTCGTCGTCGGCCGCGACGACCGTCACGGCGTTGCCGGACGCTGCCGGGGCCGCGCCCAGTACTTCGGTGCGCAGGAACTCGGCCAGCACCTTCGGGGTCGGGTAGTCGAAGACCAATGTGGCGGGCAGCCGGAGATCGGTGGCGGCGCCCAGCCGGTTGCGCAGCTCGACCGCGCTCAGCGAGTCAAAGCCCAACTCACGGAACGAGCGGTCGGGCCCGACCTCGTCGGCGCCCGAGTAACCCAGCACGGCCGCGACCTGGGTACGCACCAGCGCCAGCAGTTCGGCGTTCTGCTCGGCTGTCGGCAGGGCAGCGAGCCGCCGCGCCAGCGAGCCGTTGCGTTCCGCACTCTGCGCGGCGGTCCTACGCGCGGTCGTACCGGCCAGTGCGCGCAGCAACGGCGGTACGGCGGCGCCGCCGCGAAGTGCGGCGGTGTCCAGGCGCAGGGGGACGAGGAGAGCTTCGTCGGCCAAACCGTGTGCGGCGTCGAAAAGTTCAAGGCCCTCTGCGGTGCTGAGGGCGGAGACGCCGCCGCGGTTCATCCGGTCGAGGTCCGCCGTGTCGAGCTCACCGGCCATGCCCCCCTCATCGGCCCACAGACCCCAGGCCAACGAGACCGCGGGCAGACCCAACGCACGCCGATGCTGGGCAAGGGAGTCCAAGAACACATTGGCCGCGGCGTAGTTGCCCTGACCCGCGTTCCCGAACACACCCGCCGCCGAGGAGAACAACACGAACGCCGACAGATCACACTCACGCGTCAACTCATGCAGATTGACAGCCGCATCCACCTTCGGCCGCAACACCTCACTGACACGCTCCGCAGTCAACGACTCGATGACACCGTCATCCAGCACACCCGCGGTATGCACCACCGCCGTCAACGGACGCTCCGCCGGAACCGCCGCCAACGTCACCGCCAACGCATCCCGATCAGCCACATCACACGCCGCCCAAGTGACATGCGCACCCAACCCGGCCAACTCCGCGCCCAGTTCAGCCGCACCCTCCGCCGCCGCACCCCGCCGACTCACCAGCAGCAGATGCCGCACATCGTGCTCGGCCACCAGATGCCGAGCGACAAGGCCACCCAGCGTGCCGGTCGCGCCGGTGACCAGCACCGTGCCGTCGGTGTCATACGGCCGTACCCCGGTGTCACCAGCAGCGGTGACCCGGGCCAGCCTCGGGGTCAGTACGCGACCGTCGCGAACGGCCAACTCCTGCTCCGGCAGGCCCAGCAGCGCGGGATCCAGCTTCGACACGGACGGGTCGAGGTCCACCAGGACGAACCGGCCCGGGTTCTCCGACTGCGCCGAACGCACCAGACCCCGTACCGCCGCACCCGCAAGGTCCTCCGGACCGCGCGTGAGGAACACCAGCCGCGACGCGGCGAACCGCTCGTCCGCCAGCCACTCCTGGAGCAACACCAAAGCCAGCCGCGTCGCCGCATGCACATCCGCGACCGAAGCCGCCGCGGCCGACGTCAGACCGTCGACAACCACGTTGGCCGGCACCGGAGTCGCCAGCGCAGCCAGCCCCTCGGCCCCAAGCGACACACACGCCGGCCGCTCGGCCGCCTCCGGCACCGTCAGCTCGGCCCACTCCACCCGGAACAGCGACTCATGCCGGACCTGCCGCACCTGCTCAGCGGAGACACCACGCAGCACCAGCGACCCAACCGACGCCACCGGCTGCCCGGTCCCGTCAGCCACCGCCAACGACACCGCGTCCTGCCCGGCCGCAGCCAACCGCACCCGCAGCACCGAAGCACCCACGGCATGCAACGACACACCACTCCAGGCAAACGGCAACCGCGCCCCAACCTCAGCGAAGAAGCCGCCCAAACCCACCGCGTGCAAAGCGGAGTCCAACAACGCCGGATGCAGACCATACGAACCAGCCCGCGACCGCTGCTCCTCCCCCAACTCGACCTCGGCGAAGACCTCTTCACCCCGACGCCAAACAGCACTCAACCCACGGAAGACCGGACCGTACGACAACCCGGCAGCCGCCAACCCCTCGTAAAGGCCCTCAACACTGACCGCCTCCGCACCAGCCGGGGGCCACACCGCCAGGTCGAACTCCGGCACTCGCCCAGCAACAGCCAACACACCACTGGCATGCCGCACCCACGGCTCATCAACAGCAGCGTCCTCGAACCGCGAGTACAGCGTCACCTCGCGGCGTCCGGAGCCATCCGGCGCGCCGAGTACCAGCTGTATGCGGACCGCGCCGTTCTCGGGCAGCGTGAGCGGCGCTTCTAGGGTGAGTTCCTCCAGGTGGTCACAGCCAACCTGGTCTCCGGCGTACGTGACGAGTTCCACGAACGCCGTGCCGGGCAGCAGCACCGTGTCCAGCACGGCGTGATCCGCCAGCCACGGGTGGGTGCGCAGCGACAACCTGCCCGTGAACACCAGAGCATCGTCGTCCGCCAGCGAGACCGAGGCCCCCAACAGCGGATGATCGGCCGCCACCAGACCGAGCCCGACCGCATCACCGGCGCTCGGCCCCTCAGCCGGGCGAGGCCAGTAGGCGCGGCGCTGGAAGGCATAGGTGGGCAGCTCCACGCGGCGGGCGCCGGTGCCCGCGAAGTACGCCTGCCAGTCAACGGGCACGCCGTTGACGTGGGCCTGCCCCAGGGCGATGGTGAGGGTTTCCGGCTCGGGACGGCCGTTGCGCAGTACGGGGACGAACGCGGCGTCCTCGGGCCGCTCGACGCACTCCTGCGCCATCGCAGACAGCACACCGTCCGGACCCAGCTCCACGAACGTCGCCACACCCTGCGCTTCCAGGGCCCGGATCCCGTCGCAGAAGCGGACGGCCTCGCGCACGTGCCGAACCCAGAAGTCCGCAGCCCCGATCTCCTCGGCCGACACCACCGCACCGGTCAGATTGGAGACGATCGGAACGCGGGGAGCCTCATAGGTCAGGCCCGACGCCACCTCACGGAACGCCTCCAACATCCCGTCCATGTGCGACGAGTGGAACGCATGGCTCACGGTCAGCCGCTTGGTCTTACGACCCCGCGCCTCAAACCCAGCCGCGACCTCCAGGACCGCAGCCTCATCACCCGCTATCACCACCGACGTCGGCCCGTTGATCGCGGCGATGCTCACACCGTCCACCAGCAGCGGAACAACCTCGTCCTCCGCCGCCTGGACCGCCACCATCGCCCCACCGCCAGGCAACTCCTGCATCAGGCGACCGCGAGCCGCCACCAACGTGCAGGCGTCCTCCAGCGACAACACACCAGCCACATGCGCCGCAGCCAACTCACCAATCGAGTGCCCGGCCACGAAGTCAGGCCGCAGCCCCCACGACTCAACGAGCCGGAACAACGCCACCTCAACCGCGAACAACGCAGGCTGCGTGTAAGCCGTCTGGTCCAGCAGGCCGCCGTCGGCTCCGAAGATCACATCCCGCAGCGGTACTTCGAACCGTTCACACACCGCGTCCAAGGCCTCGGCGAAGACCGGGTAGGTCGCGTACAGCTCCCGGCCCATACCGATCCGCTGGCTGCCCTGACCGGTGAACAGGAACGCGAGCTTGCCCCGGCCGTCTCCCGTACCCCGGACCACGCCAGAGGCGGTGGCACCCGCTGCCAACGCCTCCAGTCCGCGCAGCAGCTCGGGCCGGTCGCTGATGGTCAGCGCCGCCCGGTGCTCCAACGCCGAGCGCGTCGTCGCCAACGAGTAGGCGATGTCCAGCAGTTCCAGGTCATCGTCCGCCGCAACCAGGGAGCGCAGCCGCTCCGCCTGCCCGCGCAGGGCCTCCTCGGTCTTACCGGACAGCACCAACGGCAGCACCGGCAGCGTGACCGCCGCATCAGTGCGGTCGGTCTCAGCGGTCGGTGCCTGCTCGATGATCGTGTGCGCGTTCGTTCCGCTGATGCCGAACGAGGACACCGCGGCCCGGCGTGGACGCCCGGTCTCCGGCCACTCACGTGTTTCGGTCAGCAAGGACACCGCGCCCGCCGACCAGTCCACATGCGACGAGGGCTGATCGGCATGCAGCGTCCGCGGCAGCACACCGTGCCGCATCGCCATCACCATCTTGATCACACCGGCGACACCGGCCGCCGCCTGCGTGTGACCGAAGTTGGACTTGATGGAGCCCAACCACAACGGCTGGTCCGCGGTGTGATCCTGCCCGTAGGTGGCGAGCAGCGCCTGCGCCTCGATCGGGTCGCCCAGCGTGGTGCCCGTACCGTGCGCCTCCACGACGTCCACCTCGGCGGCGGTGAGCCGAGCGTTCGCCAACGCCTGGCGAATCACCCGCTGCTGCGACGGACCGTTCGGCGCGGTCAAACCGTTGCTGGCACCGTCCTGGTTGATGGCGCTACCACGCACGACCGCCAGCACCGGATGCCCGTTACGGCGCGCGTCCGACAGCCGCTCCACCAACAGCATGCCGACGCCCTCGGACCATCCCGTGCCGTCCGCGTCCGCCGAGAACGCCTTGCAGCGGCCGTCCGCCGCAAGACCCCGCTGACGGCTGAAGCCGACGAAGGTGCCGGGGGTGGCCATGACGGTGACGCCACCGGCCAGCGCCAGCTCGCACTCGCCGTTGCGCAGCGCCTGCACCGCCAGATGCAGCGCCACCAGCGATGACGAGCAGGCGGTGTCGATGGTCACCGCCGGGCCTTCCAGGCCGAAGGTGTACGACACCCGGCCCGAGGCGATGCTTCCGGTGCTGCCGGAGCCCAGTGAGCCCTCGACCGCGTCGGGGGTGTTCTCCAGGACCGCCGCGTAGTCGTGGTACATCACGCCCGCGAACACACCTGTACGGCTGCCGCGCAGCGTCGCCGGGTCGATCCCGGCCCGCTCGAACGCCTCCCAGGTGGTTTCCAGCAGCAGCCGCTGTTGGGGGTCGGTGGCCAATGCCTCGCGCGGGCTGATCCCGAAGAACGTGGGGTCGAAGTCGCCCGCGTCGTGCAGGAAGCCACCCTCGCGGGTGTAGCTGGTGCCCGGGTTGTCGGGGTCCGGGTGGTAGAGCGAGTCAACATCCCAGCCGCGGTTGGTCGGGAACGTGCTGATCCCGTCCCGCCCCTCGGCCACCGCCTGCCACAGTTCCTCGGGCGTGGCCACGCCGCCGGGGAAGCGGCAGCTCATCGCCACGATGGCGATCGGCTCGTCGTCGGCCGCGCCCGCGGCCGTCACCATGGCGCCCGGTGTGCCCTGCGCGCCGGTGATCTCGGCGTGCAGGTGGCGGGCGAGTACGAGGGAGGTGGGATGGTCGAAGATCAGTGTGGCGGGCAGCCGCATGCCGGTCTCGGCACCGAGCCTGTTGCGCAGCTCGACCGCGGTCAGCGAGTCGAAGCCCAACTCCTTGAAGGCACGGTCTGGTTCGACGGCGTGCGTGGAGTCATGGCCGAGCACGGCCGCGACGTGCGTACGCACCAGGTCGAGCAGTACGCGTTCCTGCTCGACCTCGGTGAGGCCGAGCAGGCTCTGCGCCAGTGCCGACCGGCCCGCCGCCTCCGCCGCCCGCCGGGCCGGGACGCGGACCAGGCCGCGCAGCAGCGGCGGTACCGCACCGGTGGTGGCGTTGGCCCGCAGGGTGGCGAGGTCGAGTCTGGTCGGCACGAGCAACGCTTCGCCCAAGCCGACGGCCGAGTCGAGGAGTTGGCGGCCTTCGTCGGCTGACAGGCCCTGGACTCCACTGCGGTTCATCCGGCTGACGTCGGCCTCGTCCAGGCCGCCCGCCATACCGCCGTCCGTGTCCCACAGCCCCCAGGCCAGCGACACGGCGGGCAGGCCCTGGGCGCGGCGGTGGTGCGCCAGGGCGTCCAGGAAGGTGTTGGCGGCGGCGTAGTTGGCCTGGCCGGGACTGCCGAACACACCGGCGGCCGAGGAGAACAGCACGAACGCCGACAGATCGTGTTCGCGTGTCAGCTCATGCAGGTTGAGTGCCGCGTCTGCCTTCGGGCGCAGGACGTTCCTGACGCGCTCCGGGGTCAGTGACTCGATGACTCCGTCGTCCAGCACACCAGCGGTGTGGATCACCGCGGTCAGCGGATGCTCGGCCGGGATCGCGGCCAGCACATCTGCCAGCGCGGTGCGGTCGGCCGCGTCACACGCAGCCCAGGTGACGTGTGCACCCAACGCGGTAAGTTCGGCGCCCAGTTCGGCGGCGCCATCCGCCGTGGAACCCCGGCGGCTGACCAGCAGCAGGTGCCGTACATGGTGCTCGGTCACCAGATGCCGGGCGACAAGACCGCCCAGCGTGCCGGTCGCGCCGGTGATCAGGACAGTGCCGCCGGTGCCGTACGGCCGCACGCCGGTGTCGCCACCAGCGGTGACCCGGGCCAGCCGGGGCGCGCGCAGGGCGCCGTCGCGTACGGCGACTTCCGGTTCCCCGGACGCGCACGCGGCTGGGAGCGACGTGCCGGGGCCGTCCAGGTCGACCAGTACGAAGCGGTCGGGGTGCTCCGACTGGGCCGAGCGCACCAGGCCCCAAACCGCCGCACGAGTCAGGTCGTTGACCGTCTCGTCGGCTGCGACGGCCACCGCGCCATGGGTGACGAACACCAGCCGCGAGTCGGCGAGGCGCTCTGCTGTCAGCCAGGAACGCACCAGGTCAAGTGCCCGCTCGGTCGCCACCGCGACCGACTCCGCGCTGGTGGCGCAGGCGGTGTGGGGCACCAGGACCACATCGGGGACCGCCGCCGAGCCGGTTTCCAGGGCCTCCAGCAACTCGTCCAGGTCCGCGTACCGCTGGAGCGGAAGCCCGGCCGCCAACTCCGCGTGGTCCCTGCCGAGCACCGCCCACGGACCTGCGGGAATCGCCTGCGGCGTGGGGACGTTGGTCCACTCCACCCGGAACAGCGACTCATGCCGGACCTGCCGCACCTGCTCAGCGGAGACACCACGCAGCACCAGCGACGCAACCGACGCCACCGGCTGCCCGGTCCCGTCAGCCACCGCCAACGACACCGCGTCCTGCCCGGCCGCAGCCAACCGCACCCGCAGCACCGAAGCACCCACGGCATGCAACGACACACCACTCCAGGCAAACGGCAACCGCGCCCCAACCTCAGCGAAGAAGCCGCCCAAACCCACCGCGTGCAAAGCGGAGTCCAACAACGCCGGATGCAGACCATACGAACCAGCCCGCGACCGCTGCTCCTCCCCCAACTCGACCTCGGCGAAGACCTCTTCACCCCGACGCCAAACAGCACTCAACCCACGGAAGACCGGACCGTACGACAACCCGGCAGCCGCCAACCCCTCGTAAAGGCCCTCAACACTGACCGCCTCCGCACCAGCCGGGGGCCACACCGCCAGGTCGAACTCCGGCACTCGCCCAGCAACAGCCAACACACCACTGGCATGCCGCACCCACGGCTCATCAACAGCAGCGTCCTCGAACCGCGAGTAGACGGACAGCGAGCGACAGCCGGTGTCGTCCGGCGCGCCAAGCCACAGTTGGAGCTGCACGCCTCCGGTCGCCGGGAGGGTCAGCGGTGCTTCGAGGGTGAGTTCTTCCAGATGGTCGCAGCCCACCTGGTCGCCGGCCCGGATCGCCAACTCGACGAACGCCGTGCCGGGCAGCAGGACCGTGTCCAGCACGGCGTGATCCGCCAGCCACGGGTGGGTGTCCAGGGCCAGGCGGCCGGTGTAGAGGAAACCGTCGGTGTCGGCGAGCGCCACGGCCGCGCCGAGCAGCGGGTGGTCGGCCGCACCGAGCCCGGCCGCCGTCACGTCACCGGTCGGATAGCCAGCGTCAAGCCAGTACGTTTCACGCTGGAAGGCGTACGTCGGCAGGTCAACGCGCTGTACCCCGGTACCGGCGAAAACCTCCTCCCACGCCAACCGCACACCGCGCACGTGCGCCTCGGCCATTGCGGTGGCGAGCGCCTCGCCCTCCGGGCGGCCCTTGCGCAGTACGGGGACGAACGCGGCGTCCTCGGGTCGCTCGACGCACTCCTGCGCCATCGCAGACAGCACACCGTCCGGACCCAGCTCCACGAACGTCGCCACACCCTCGGCCTCCAGGGCCCGGATCCCGTCGCAGAAGCGGACGGCCACGCGCACGTGCCGAACCCAGAAGTCCGCAGCCCCGATCTCCTCGGCCGACACCACCGCACCGGTCAGATTGGAGACGATCGGGATACGCGGAGCCTCGTAGGTCAGGCCCGACGCCACCTCACGGAACGCCTCCAACATCCCGTCCATGTGCGACGAGTGGAACGCATGGCTGACGGTCAGCCGCTTGGTCTTACGACCCCGCGCCTCAAACCCAGCCGCGATCTCCACGACCGCAGCCTCATCACCCGCTATGACGATCGACGTCGGCCCGTTGATCGCGGCGATACTCACACCGTCCACCAGCAGCGGAACAACCTCGTCCTCCGCCGCCTGGACCGCCACCATCGCCCCACCGCCCGGCAACTCCTGCATCAGACGGCCACGAGCCGCCACCAACACGCAGGCATCATCCAGCGACAACACACCAGCCACATGCGCCGCAGCCAACTCACCAATCGAGTGCCCGGCCACGAAGTCAGGCTGCAGACCCCACGACTCAACGAGCCGGAACAGCGCCACCTCAACCGCGAACAACGCAGGCTGCGTGTAAGCGGTCTCGTCCAGCAACGCACCGTCGTCGCCGAACACCACATCCCTGAGCGGAAGTTCGAACCGCTCGAACACCTCGTCCAACGCCTCGGCGAAGACGGGATAGGTCGCGTACAGCTCCCGACCCATCCCGATCCGCTGGCTGCCCTGACCGGTGAACAGGAACGCGAGCTTGCCGCCCTTGGTCCTGCCCTCGGTCAGCCCCGCTGCCGGGCGGCCGTTGGCCAGTGCCTCCAGACCGGCCAGGAAGCCGTCCCGCTCCCCCGCCACAACCACCGCGCGGTGCTCGAACGCAGCCCGGCCGGTGGCCAGCGAGAACGCCACATCCGTGGTGGCCACCTCGGGGTGTGCGGTCACATGGGCCAGCAGCCGCTGTGCCTGTTCCCGCAGCGCCGCCTGGGTCTTCGCCGACAGCGTCCAGACCGGCAGCGCGGCGCGCGGCGGCGCGGCGGCGGATGTCTCCTCGGCCTCCTCGACCGGTGCCTGCTCCAGCACCGTGTGGGCATTGGTCCCGCTGATCCCGAACGAGGACACCGCGGCCCGCCGGGGGCGGCCGGTCTCCGGCCACTGCCGGGCCTCGGTGAGCAGGGACACCGCGCCCTTGGTCCAGTCGACGTTGTGCGAGGGCTCGTCGACGTGCAGGGTCTTCGGCAGGATGCCGTGCCGCATCGCCATGACCATCTTGATGATCCCGGCGACGCCCGCGGCGGCCTGTGTGTGGCCGACGTTGGACTTGATCGAGCCGAGCCACAGCGGCTGGTCCTCGGGCCGTCCCTGGCCGTAGGTGGCCAGCAGCGCCTGCGCCTCGATCGGGTCGCCGAGCGTGGTGCCGGTGCCGTGCGCCTCCACCACGTCGATGTGGGTGGTGGAAAGCCGTGCGCTGGCGAGCGCCTGGCGGATGACGCGCTGCTGCGAGGGGCCGTTGGGTGCGGTCAGTCCGCTGCTGGCGCCGTCCTGGTTGATGGCACTGCCGCGGACCAGCGCGAGGACCTGGTGGCCGTTCTTGCGGGCGTCGGACAGCCGCTCAAGCAGCAGCATGCCCGCGCCCTCGCCCCAACCGGTGCCGTCGGCGGCCTGTGCGAAGGACTTGCAGCGGCCGTCGAGAGCCAGTCCGCGCTGGCGGCTGAACTCGGTGAAGGTGCCCGGGGTGGACATGACGGTGACACCGCCGGCGAGGGCCAGCGTGCACTCGCCGCTGCGCAGCGCCTGTGCGGCCAGGTGTACGGCGACCAGGGAGGAGGAGCAGGCGGTGTCGACGGTCACCGCCGGGCCTTCCAGGCCGAAGGTGTACGCCACCCGGCCCGAGGCGATGCTTCCTGAACTGCCGTTGCCGAGGAAGCCCTCGACCTCCTCAGGGGCGGTGTACAGCCGGGCGGCGTAGTCGTGGTACATCAGGCCCGCGAAGACACCGGTACGGCTGCCGCGCAGCGTCGCCGGGTCGATCCCGGCCCGCTCGAACGCCTCCCAGGAGGTTTCCAGCAGCAGCCGCTGCTGCGGGTCCATCGCCAGCGCCTCACGCGGCGAGATGCCGAAGAACGCCGGATCGAACTCGGCGGCGTCGCGCAGGAAGCCGCCCTCGCGGCGGTAGGGCGTGGTGCTGCCGTCGGCGTCCGGCTCCGGGTCGTACAGCACGTCGGTGCCCCAGCCGCGGTCCTCCGGATAGCCGGAGACGGCGTCACCGCCACGTGCGACGAGCTGCCACAGATCTTCGGGGGAGCGCACGTCTCCCGGGTAGCGGCAGCTCATCGCCACGATGGCGATGGGCTCCTGGTCGCGTTCCTCCACCTCGCGCAGTCGTCGGCGAGTCTCGCGCAGATCGGTCGTCGCCCGCTTGAGGTAATCGAGGTACTTCTCCTCGTTCACCATTTACGCCGTCCCAGTGGTGAGAGTGGTGGGAATTGCGCGAGCCGGAAAGCCCGTGCCGTGAACCGGAGTTGCCGTACTCATGAAGCGCGCGTCATCACAGGCCGAGTTCCTCGTCCAAAAGGTCGAAGAGTTCGTCCGCGGTGGCGGACTCGATTTCCCGTTCTTCGGCAGCGGTGTCCGTTGCACTGTGCGTTTCGTTCCACTTCGACAGGAGGTCTCGCAGGCGGGCGGTGATGCCGGGTCGTTCGGCATCGTCGGAGTCGATCGCGGAGAGGATCTCTTCCAGCTTGTCGAGTTCGGCGTGTACGGACTGCTGGGCCGCGGCGTCGTCCGTGCGGAGTTCGCCGCTCAGATATCCGGCGAGCGCGGCGGGCGTCGGGTAGTCGAATATCAGCGTGACCGGCAGCCGTATTCCGGCGACCGCGCCGAGGCGGTTGCGCAGGTCCACGGCGGTCAGCGAATCGAAGCCCAGGTCGAGGAAGCCGCGCTCGGCGTCGACCGCGTCCGCTCCCGAGTGGCCCAGCACCGCGGCCACTTGGGTGCGCACCGCGTCCAGCAGCACCCGGTCGCGCTCCTCGTTCGGCAGTCCGGCCAGTCGCTCCTGCAGCGAGGAGGTCGTGGTGGCGCTGTCGGCCGTGCCGCCGGTCTGCTCGGCGCGCCGCGCCGGGGTGCGGACCAGGCCGCGCAGCAGCGGCGGCAGCGTGCCCGCGACGGCCTGTGCGCGCAGTCCCGCGGCGTCGGTGCGCATGGGCACCAGTACCGCGTCGTCCAGGGCACCGCTCAGGTCGAACAGGGCCAGGCCCTCGTCGGACGGCAGCGGTGCCACTCCGGCCCGTGCCATGCGGTTCAGGTCGGCCTCGGTGAGGCTGCCCGCCATGCCGTCACCGGCACCCCACAGGCCCCAGGCCAGCGAACTGGCGGGCAGGCCCTGTGCGTTGCGGTGCTCGGCCAGCGCGTCGAGGAAGGTGTTCGCCGCCGCGTAGTTGCCCTGCCCGGCACCGCCGAACAGACCGCCGACGGACGAGAACAGTACGAACGCGGACAGTTCACGGTCGCGGGTCAGCTCGTGCAGGTGCCATGCGGCGTCGGCCTTCGGCCGCAGTACGCGGTCGATCCGCTCGCCGGTGAGCGAGTCGATGACTCCGTCGTCCAGCACACCGGCGGTGTGGATCACCGCGGTCAGCGGGTGCCCGTCGGGGATCGTGGCCAGCGTCTCGGCCAGCGCCTCCCGGTCCGCCGCGTCGCAGGCGGCCCAGGTGACCGTCGCACCCAACTCCCGTAGTTCGGCCGCCAGTTCCTCGGCGCCCTCCGCGGATCCACCACGTCGGCTGGTCAACAGCAGGTGACGGGCGCCGCGCTCGGTCACCAGGTGCCGGGCGAACAGTCGGCCCAGTGTTCCGGTGGCGCCGGTGATCAGCACGGTGCCGTTGCCGTCGAGGTCCGGTGCGGCCTCTTCCACGGCCGCGACCCGGGCCAGTCTGAAGGCGTGGGCGGTGCCCGCCCGCAGGGCCAGTTGCGGCTCGTCGGTGGCGAGCGCCGGGGCCAGTGCCCGGTTCGAGGCATCGGTGCGGTCGGTGTCGACCAGCACGAACCGGCCGGGGTTCTCCGACTGCGCCGTGCGCACCAGGCCCCACACCGGCGCGTGCACCAGATCCGTCACGTCCTCGCCGGGCCGTACCCGCACGGCGCTACGGGTGACGAGCACCAGCCGCGAGTCGGCGAACCGTTCGTCGGCCAGCCAGGATTGCACCAGCGCCAGCGCCTCACGCGCCGCCGCCCGGGCCGCGCCCGGCATGTCCTGCGGTGCCCCCGCGTCGGCCAGCGGCACGAAGACCGTCTCCGGGGCCGGGGCGCCGTCCGCCACGGCCGCGGCGAGCGCGGGCAGGTCCGGGTAGCTGTCGAGCCGGTCGCCGGACAGCTCCAGCGCCTCGGTGCCCAGCACCACCCAGCGTTCGCCGATGGGGACGGTGCCCGCCGCCTCCGGCAGCGCGGTCCACTCCACCCGGAACAGCGACTCCTGGTGCGCGGTACGCGCGGTCAACTGCTCGGCGCTGACCGGCCGCAGCACCAGCGCGTCCACCGTGGCGACCGGCGCACCGGTGCCGTCCGCCAGCCGCAGCGACACCCCGCCGGACGCGGTCGGCGTCAGCCGGGCCCGCAGCGTGTCGGCGCCCGTGGCGTGCAGCCGCACCCCGGTCCAGGCGAACGGCAACCGGGCCCGGCCCGCGTCGTCGTCCACGTCCCGGCTCACACCGCCCAGGCCGATGCCGTGCAGTGCGGCGTCCAGCAGCGCTGGGTGCACGCCGTACGCGCCCGCGTCGGTGCCGTAGCCCTGCGGCAGCCGGATCTCGGTGAACAGTTCGTCGCCACGCCGCCAGGCGGTGCGCAGGCCCTGGAACACCGGCCCGTAGCCGAGCCCGGCCTCGGCGACGCCCTCGTACAGCGTGCTGGTGTCCACCTCGGTGGCGTCCTGCGGCGGCCACACGCTCAGGTCGAACGCCTCCGGCTGCTGGCCGACGGCCAGTACGCCGCCCGCGTGCCGCAGCCATGGCTCGTCGGCCGGTGCGTCCTCGGGCCGCGAGTGCAGGGCCAGTTGGCGCCTGCCCGCCTCGTCCGACTCGCCCACCCACAGCCGCAGTTGCACCGCGCCGCGCTCCGGCAGCGCCAGCGGCGCGTGCAGGGTCAGCTCCTCCACGGTGTCGCAGCCGACCTCCTGGCCCGCGCGCAGCGCCAGCTCCACGAAGGCGGTGCCGGGCAGCAGCACGGTGTCCATGACGGCGTGGTCGGCCAGCCACTGGTGGGTTTGCAGGGACAGCCGTCCGGTGAACACGAAACCGCCGGACTCGGGCAGTTCCACCGCGGCACCCAGCAGCGGGTGGTCCGCTGTGTCCAGACCGGCCGCGATCATGTCCTCGATGGAGACGCCGACGTCGAGCCAGTAGCGCTGCCGCTGGAAGGCGTACGTGGGCAGCTCCACCCGGCGGGCGCCGGTGCCCGCGAAGTACGCCTGCCAGTCGATGGCGGCGCCGCGTACGTGTGCCAGGGCCAGGGCGGCGGTCAGGGTCTCCGCCTCGGCGCGGCCGTCGCGCAGTACGGGTGCGAAGGCGGCCGTGACGCTCTCCTGGGCCATGGCGGACAGCACACCGTCCGGGCCGAGTTCGAGGTACGTCGTCACGCCCTGGGTGTCCAGGGCCCGGATGCCGTCGTGGAAGCGGACGGCCTCGCGGACGTGCCGGACCCAGAAGTCGGGCAGGCAGATGTCCTCCGCGGTGACCAGCGTGCCGGTCAGGTTGGACACGATCGGGATGCGGGGCGCCTCGTACGTCAGGCCCTCGGCGACCTTGCGGAAGTCGGCCAGCATCCCGTCCATGTGGACGGAGTGGAACGCATGGCTGACCGTCAGCCGCTTGGTCTTGCGGCCCCGCGCCTCGAAGCCCTCGGCGATCGCCAGGACCGCGTCCTCATCACCCGCGATCACCACCGACGTGGGCCCGTTGACCGCGGCGATGTCGACGCGCTCGGTCAACAGCGGCGAAACCTCGTCCTCCGCGGCCTGCACCGCCACCATCGCGCCGCCGCCCGGCAGCTCCTGCATCAACCGCCCACGGGCAGCCACCAACGTGCACGCGTCATCCAGCGACAGCACACCGGCGACATGCGCGGCGGCCAACTCGCCGATGGAGTGCCCGGCCAGGAAGTCAGGCCGCAGACCCCACGACTCGACGAGCCGGAACAACGCCACCTCGACGGCGAACAGCGCGGGTTGCGTGTAAGCGGTCTGGTCCAGCGCCTCACGATCCGCGCCGAACAGCACGTCCCTGACCGGAAGTTCGAACCTGTCGCAGACCGCGTCCAACGCCGTCGCGAAAACGGGATAGGACTCGTACAGCTCCCGACCCATCCCGAGCCGCTGGCTGCCCTGCCCGGTGAACAGGAAGGCGACCTTGCCCTCGACCGCCGTGCTGTGCAGCAGGTTCGGGGCCGACTCGCCACGGGTCAGGGCGTCCAGGGCGCGCAGCGCCTCGTCCCGGTCACCGGCCAGCACGGCCGCCCGCTGTTCGAGCGCCGCCCGTGTGGTGGCCAGCGAGAAGCCGAGGTCGGTCAGGCCCGACTCGGCATCGGCCTGCAGGTGGGAGCGCAGCCGCCGCGCCTGGGCGCGTAGCGCGTCCTCACCGCGCGCCGACAACAGCAGCGGCACGTAGGGGAGTTGGTTGCCCGCCGCCTCGGACTTGGGGGTGTCGGTCGTCGGGGCCTGCTCGATGATGACGTGCGCGTTGGTGCCGCTGATACCGAAGGACGACACACCCGCGCGGCGCGGCCGGTTGGCCTGCGGCCACTCACGTGCCTCGGTCAGCAGCGAGACCGCGCCCGCCGACCAGTCCACGTGCGGTGACGGCTCGTCCACGTGCAGGGTCTTGGGCAGCAGCCCGTGCCGCATCGACAGCACCATCTTGATCACACCGGCGACGCCCGAAGCGGCCTGGGTGTGGCCCAGGTTGGACTTGACCGACCCCAGCCACAGCGGTTGGTCCTCGGGCCGCCCCTGGCCGTAGGTGGCCAGCAGCGCCTGCGCCTCGATCGGGTCGCCCAGCGTGGTACCGGTGCCGTGCGCCTCCACCACGTCGACCTGGGCGGCGGACACCCGGGCGTTGGCCAGCGCCTGCCGGATGACCCGCTGCTGCGAAGGACCGTTGGGCGCCGTGAGGCCGTTGCTCGCACCGTCCTGGTTGACGGCGGAGCCGCGCACGACCGCCAGCACCTGGTGGCCGTTCCTGCGGGCGTCGGACAGCCGCTCAAGCAGCAACACGCCCGCGCCCTCGCCCCAACCGGTGCCGTCGGCGGCGGCGGCGAACGACTTGCAGCGCCCGTCCTCCGCGAGCCCGCGCTGGCGGCTGAACTCGATGAACGTACCGGGGGTGAACATCACGGTGACACCACCGGCCAGCGCCAGTTCGCACTCGCCGTTGCGCAGCGCCTGCGCCGCCAGGTGCAGGGCGACCAGCGACGAGGAGCACGCGGTGTCCACGGTGACCGCCGGGCCTTCGAGGCCGAAGGTGTACGCCACCCGGCCGGAGACCACACTGCTGGAGCTGCCGGTGCCGAGGTAGCCCTCGACCTCGTCCGGAATGGCGTGCAGTCGCGCGCCGTAGTCGTGGTACATCACGCCCGCGAACACACCCGTGCGGCTGCCGCGTAGCGCCAGCGGGTCGATGCCCGCGCGCTCGAACGCCTCCCAGGAGGTCTCCAGCAGCAGCCGCTGCTGCGGGTCCATCGCCAGCGCCTCACGCGGCGAGATGCCGAAGAACGCCGGGTCGAACTCGGCCGCGTCGTGCAGGAATCCGCCCTCGCGGGCGTAGGAGGTGCCCTGGTGTGCCGGGTCCGGGTGGTAGAGGGCGTCCAGGTCCCAGCCGCGGTTTCCGGGGAAGGTGGTGATGCCGTCGGAGCCCGCGGCGAGCAGTCGCCACAGGTCCTCGGGGGTGCGCACGCCGCCCGGGTAGCGGCAGCTCATCGCGACGATGGCGATGGGCTCGTCGGCGACGGTCCTGGTAACGGCCACCGGGGCGGCCGCGGCGGCGTCCGTGCCGGTCAGCTCGGTGCGCAGATGGCGGGCGAGCGTGGTCGGGTCCGGATAGTCGAAGATCAGTGTGGCGGGCAGCCGCAGTCCGGTGGCGGTGTTGAGCTGGTTGCGCAGTTCCACCGCGGTCAGCGAGTCGAAGCCCAGCTCCTTGAACGCACGGCCGGACTCGACCGCCTCCGGGCCCGCGTGGCCGAGCACCGCCGCCACCTGGGTGCGGACCAGGTCGAGCAGCAGGCGCTGCTGCTCCTGCTCCGACAGTCCCGAAAGCCGTTGCGCCAGACCGGATTCGGCGCCGCTGGCGGCGTCCACGACCCGGCGCGCCGGGGTGCGGACCAGTCCGCGCAGCACGGGGGCGATGGTGCCCGCCGCGGCCTGGGCGCGCAGTGCGGCGAGGTCCAGCCGCATCGGGACCAGGGCGGCGGTGTCCACCGTGCGTGCGGTGTCGAACAGTGCCAGTCCGTCCTCGGCGGTCAGCGGCGGCAGGCCCGCCCGCCGCATCCGGCTGATGTCGGCCTCGTCCAGGCCGCCGGCCATGCCGTCCGCGACCGCCCACAGCCCCCAGGCCAGCGCGGTGGCGGCCAGGCCCTGCGCCTTGCGGTGCTGGGCGAGCGCGTCCAGGAAGGTGTTGGCCGCCGCGTAGTTGCCCTGTCCCGGGCCGCCGAACACACCGGAGGACGAGGAGAACAGCACGAACGCGGACAGGTCCAGTTCGCGGGTGATCTCGTGCAGGTGCAGCGCCGCGTCCACCTTCGGACGCAGCACGGTGTCCATACGGTCCTCGGTCAACGAGCCGATGACGCCGTCGTCCAGCACGCCCGCCGCGTGGATCACCCCGGTCAGCGGATGCTCGGCGGGGATCGCGGCCAGCACCTCGGCCAGTGCGTCCCGGTCGGTCACGTCACAGGCGGACGAGGTGACGGTCGCGCCCAACTCGCCCAGTTCCGTGACCAGTTCGGCCGGGGCGCCACGGCGGCTGACCAGCAGCAGGTGCCGTACACCGTGCTCGGCCACCAGGTGGCGGGCGAACAGCCGGGCCAGCGAACCGGACGCGCCGGTGATCAGCACCGTGCCGTCCGGGTCGTAAGGCCGGGCCTGGGCGTCGGCCCGGGCCGGGACGCGTGCCAGCCGCAGCGTCCGCACGGTGCCCTCACGCACCGCCAACTGCGGCTCGCCGCAGGCCAGTGCCGCTGCCAGGGTCTGCGGCGCGGTCTCCTGGCCGTCGAGGTCGACCAGCACGAAGCGGTCCGGGTTCTCGGTCTGCGCCGAGCGCAGCAGGCCCCAGACGGCGGCGTGCGCCAGATCGTCGACCGGCTCGTCCGCAGCGGCGGCCACCGCGCCGCGGGTCACCGCCACCAGCCGTGAACCGGCGAACCGCTCGTCCGCCAGCCACGCCTGGGCGAGCCGCAGCGCGGCAGAGGCGGCCGTGCGCACGACCTGGGGTGTCGCCTCGGCGACGGGTGCGAACGGAACGAAGACCTCGTCCGGTACGTCGGCGCCCTCGTCAACGGCGCGGATCAGCGCGGCCAGGTCCGCGTGCCGAGGCACGTCCAGACCAAGGTCGACGTCACCGAGTACCACCCAACTCCCCTGGGGGGAGGCGGCGTTGGTGGGCACGGTGGTCCACTCGTGGCGGAACAGCGACTCGTGGTACGTGGCCCGCGCGGCCCGCAACTGGTCGTCGGACACCGGGCGCAGTCCCAGCGACTCGACGGCGGCGACCGGCGCACCGGTGGCGTCGGCGATCTCCAGGCGGACGCCCTCGGCGCCCGCCGCGACCAGGTGGACGCGCAGCGCGGCGGCGCCGCTGGCGTGCAGCGACACACCTGTCCAGGCGAACGGCAGCCGCCCCTGGCCGTCGTCGGCGCCCAGGCCGCCCAGCCCGATGGCGTGCAGTGCGGCGTCCAGCAGCGCCGGGTGCAGGCCGAACCGGCCCGCCTCCGACTCGGCGTCCTGCGGCAACCGCACCTCGGCGAAGATCTCGCCGTCCCGCCGCCAGGCCCGGCTCAGCCCCTGGAAGGCTGGGCCGTAGTCGAAGCCGATGGCCAGCAACTGCTCGTATCGGCCGTCCAGTTCGACTTCGACCGCCTCCGCCGGGGGCCAGGCGGTCAGCTCGAACGACGGCTGCGGCTGCCCCCCGGAAGCCAGCACACCGCTGGCGTGCCGGGTCCACGACTCGTCGGCGGCCCGGTCCTCGGCGCGCGAGTGCAGCGCCAGCGGGCGGCGTCCGGTGCCGTCGGCGGCGCCCACCGCGAGCCGTAGCCGCACCCCGCCGTGCTCCGGCAGCACCAGCGGCGCCTCAAGGGTCAGCTCCTCCAGGTAGTCACAGCCCACCTGGTCACCCGCGCGCAGCGCCAACTCCACGAACGCGGTGCCTGGCAGCAGGACGGAACCCATGATCGCGTGGTCGGCCAGCCACGGGTGGCTCTGCAACGACAACCGGCCGGTGAGCAACACCCCGTCAGAGTCAGGTAGTTCGGCGACTGCGCCCAGCAGCGGGTGCCCGGTCTCGCCCAGCCCGATCGCGGCGACATCGCCCGCCAGGAACGCGGGCAGCTTCGGCCAGTAGCGCTGCCGCTGGAAGGCATACGTGGGCAGGTCCACGCGGCGGGCACCGGTGCCCGCGAAGTACGCCCGCCAGTCGATGGCGGCGCCGCGTACATGTGCCACGGCGAGGGCGGTGACCAGGGCTTCCGCCTCGGGGCGGCCGTTGCGGAGGGTGGGGGCGAAGGCCGGGTCCTCGCCGGTGGCGCACTCCTGGGCCATGGCGGACAGCACACCGTCCGGGCCGAGTTCGAGGAACGTGGTGACGCCCTGGGCCTCCAACGACCGGATGCCGTCGAGGAAGCGGACGGCCTGGCGCACGTGGCGGACCCAGTAGTCGGGGGTGCGGATCTCTTCCGCGCCGACCAGCGTGCCGGTGAGGGTGGACACGATCGGGATGCGCGGGGCGGCGAACGTCAGCCCCGACGCCACCTCGCGGAACGCCTCCAACATCCCGTCCATGTGCGGCGAGTGGAACGCGTGACTGACGGCCAGCCGCTTGGTCTTACGGCCCTGCGTCTCGAAGCCAGCGGCGATCTCCAGGGCCGCGTCCTCGTCACCGGCGATGACGACCGACGTCGGCCCGTTGATCGCGGCGATGCTCACGCCCTCGACCAGCAGCGGGACGACCTCGTCCTCCGCCGCCTGGACCGCCACCATCACGCCGCCGCCCGGGAGTTCCTGCATCAACCGGCCACGAGCCGCCACCAACGTGCAGGCATCCTCCAGCGACAACACACCAGCGACATGCGCGGCGGCCAACTCGCCGATCGAGTGCCCGGCCAGGAAGTCAGGCTTCAGACCCCACGACTCGACGAGCCGGAACAACGCCACCTCGACGGCGAACAACGCGGGCTGCGTGTAACCGGTCTGATCCAGCAACTCGGAGCGCGAGCCGAACACCACGTCCCGCAGGGCGAGTTCGAGATGCTGGTCGAGATAGGCGCACACCGCGTCGAATGCCTCGGCGAAGACGCGGTACGCCTCGTACAGCTCCCGGCCCATGCCCAGCCGCTGACTGCCCTGCCCGGTGAACAGGAACGCCAGCTTCCGCTCTGCCGTCCGTCCCTCCACCGCCCCGGCCGCCGGGCGGCCCTCGGCCAGCGCGTCCAGCGCCGCCAGCACGGACTCGCGCTCCGCGGCCGCCACCACCGCGCGGTGCTCGAACGCCGCGCGCCCGACGGCCAGCGAGAACGCCACGTCGGCAAGGCCGAGTTCGGGGTTGGCGACCAGGTGCGAGCGCAGCCTCTGCGCCTGGTCCCGCAGTGCGTCGGCGTGCTTGGCGGACAGCACCAGCGGGACGGCCGCGGGCCGCGTCTCGTGCGGGGTGTCGTCCTCGAAGGCCGGGGCCTGCTCGACGATGGTGTGTGCGTTGGTGCCGCTGATGCCGAACGAGGAGACGGCGGCCCGGCGCGGACGGCCGGTCTCGGGCCACACCCGGGACTCGGTCAGCAGCGAGACCGCGCCCGCCGACCAGTCGACGTGCGGTGTCGGCTCGTCCACGTGCAGGGTCTGCGGCAGCACACCGTGCCGCATGGCCAGCACCATCTTCATCACGCCCGCGACACCGGCCGCGGCCTGCGTGTGGCCGAAGTTGGACTTGATGGAGCCCAGCCACAGCGGCTGGCCCTCCGGCCGGTCCTGGCCGTAGGTGGCGAGCAGCGCCTGCGCCTCGATCGGGTCGCCCAGCGTCGTGCCCGTACCGTGCGCCTCCACCGCGTCCACGTCCGACGTGGTGAGACCGGCGGACGCCAGCGCCTGCCGGATGACCCGCTGCTGGGACGGGCCGTTCGGGGCCGTGAGGCCGTTGCTCGCACCGTCCTGGTTGATGGCGCTGCCCCGGACGACCGCCAGCACCGGATGGCCGTTCCTGCGCGCGTCGGACAGCCGCTCCACCAGCAGCATGCCCGCGCCCTCGCCCCAGCCGGTGCCGTCGGCGCCCGCGGCGAACGCCTTGATGCGGCCGTCGGCGGCCAGGCCGCGTTGGCGGCTGAAGTCGACGAACGAAGCGGGCGTGGACATCACGGTGACCCCACCGGCCAGCGCCATGGAGCACTCGCCGTGCCGCAGCGCCTGGATCGCCCAGTGCAGCGCGACCAGCGACGACGAGCACGCCGTGTCAACGGTGACCGCCGGGCCCTCCAGACCGAGCACGTACGACACCCGGCCCGACACCACGCTCGCCGCGTTGCCGGTGCCCAGGAAGCCCTCGGTGCCGTCGGGCGCGGCCAGCATCAGGGGCAGGTAGTCCTGGCCGTTGGTTCCGGCGAAGACGCCGACCTGCTCACCGCGCAGCGTCGCCGGGTCGATCCCGGCCCGCTCGAACGCCTCCCAGGAGATCTCCAGCAGCAGCCGCTGCTGCGGGTCCATCGCCAGCGCCTCACGCGGCGAGATGCCGAAGAACGCCGGGTCGAACTCGGCCGCGTCGGCGAGGAACCCGCCCTCGTTGACGTACGAGGTGTTCTCCGCCTCGGACCGCGGGTCGTACAGCGACTCCAGGTCCCAGCCGCGGTCGGTGGGGAACCCGCTGATCGCGTCACGTCCGGACGCCAGCAGCTCCCACAGTTCCTCCGGTGACCGCACACCGCCCGGGAAGCGGCAGCTCATCGCCACGATGGCGATGGGGTCGTCGGCGATGTCAGCCGCCGTCAGCCGGGGCCGCGCGGTGTCCGCCGCGCCCGGCTCGCCGAGCAGCGCCACGCGCAGGAACTCCGCCAGGGCAACGGAGTTGGGGTAGTCGAAGACCAGGGTGGCCGGAAGGCGCAGCCCGGTGAGGGCGCCCAGCAGGTTGCGGATCTCCACCGCGGTCAGCGAGTCGAAGCCGAGGTCGCGGAACGCCCGGCCGGGCTCCACCGACTCAGGCCCCGGGTAGCCGAGGACGGCGGCCACCTGGGTGCGTACGAAGTCCAGCGCGAGCTGTTCGCGTTCGGCCTCGGAGGCCGCGGCCAGGCTGCGCTGGAAGGACGACAGGTCGGCGGTGGCGCCGGGCGCCGTGGCGCTCTCCAGCGCGCGCTGCACCTCCGGCAGCCCGGAGATGAACGGGTTGGCGCGCACCGCGGTGAGGCCCGGGGCGAGCCGCTGCCAGTCGATGTCGGCGACGAGCGAGAACGCCTCGTCCAGGTCGAGCGCCTTGTGCAGTGCGGCGAGCGCCAGCTCGGGGGCCAGCGGCGGCATTCCGGCCTGCCGCAGCCGCTCGGCGACCACCTTGTCGGTCGCCATACCGCCCTCGGCCCAAGCGCCCCACGCCAGTACGGTCGCGGGCAGCCCCTCGGCCCTGCGCTGTTCGCCCAGCGCGTCCAGGTAGGCGTTGGCGGCGGCGTAGTTGGCCTGGCCCGCACCGCCGAAGGTGCCGGCGAAGGAGGAGAACAGCACGAACGCGGACAGGCCCAGGTCACGGGTCAGCTCGTGCAGCACGGCCGCGGCGGTCGCCTTGGCACGCAGCACGCCCGCGATCCGCTGCGGGGTCTGGGCGTCCAGCACACCGTCGTCCAGTACACCGGCGGCGTGCACGACGGCGGTCAGCGGGTAGCGCGCGGGCAGGGAGCGCAGCAGCTCGGCGACCGCGTCCCGGTCGGCGACGTCGCAGGCGGCGACGGTCACCTCGGCGCCCAACTCCACGAGTTCCGCGCGCAGTTCGTCAGCCCCGGGCGCGTCCGGGCCGCGGCGGCTGACCAGCACCAGGTGCTCGGCGCCGTTGCGGGCCAGCCAGCGGGCGACGTGGGCGCCGAGCGCCCCGGTGCCGCCGGTGATCAGCGCGGTACCGGTGGCGGACCAACGGCCGTTCGGGGCCTCGGTCAGCTCGGACTGCGGGGCGCGGGCCAGTCGGCGGGCGAACACGCCCTGCGGGCGCACCGCGAGCTGGTCCTCTCCGGCCAGGTCGCCGAGGATGTCGGCCAGCCGCGCCATCGCACGGTCGTCGGCCGTGGCGGGCAGGTCGACCAGTCCGCCCCAGCGCTCCGGGTACTCCTGGGCCGCCGAGCGGCCGAGCCCCCACACCTGCGCCTGGTCGGGGCTGGTGAGCTGGTCGGAACGGCCCACCCGGACCGCGCCACGGGTGGCGCACCACAGCGGCGCGTCCACGCCCGTGTCGCCGAGCGCCTGTACGAGCGCGGTGGTGCCGGACAGCCCCGCGGGCAGCGAGGAGTACTCGGCGTGCGGTCTGCCGTCCAGCGCCAGCAGCGACAGGACGCCCGTGACCTCGGCGCCGTCGATCGCGGTACGCAGCCGTTCGACGACGGCCGTGCGGTCCTCGGTGGCGGCGTCGACGACCAACTGCCGTACGTCCGCGCCGCGTTCGGCCAGGGCGCGGGCGGCGGCGGTCACCCACTCGTCGTCGGTGTGTCCGGCGGGGACGGCCAGCAGCCAGGTGCCGGTGAGCGGCTTGGCCGCGGAGTGCGGCAGCGGCTGCCAGGTGACCCGGTACCGCCAGCCGTCCACGATGGAGCGGTCCCGGCTCTGGCGGTGCCATGCGGACAGCGCGGGCAGCACCGCACTGAGCGGCTGCTCCGGGTCCACGCCGAGGGTTCCGGTGAGCGCCGCCAGGTCCTCGTTGTCCACGACCTCCCAGAACCGGGCGCTCACCGCGTCCAGCGCACTGGCACCGACCGCCTCGCCAGGGTTGGTGAACGGGTCGCGCGGCCAGTATTTGCGCCGCTGGAAGGCATACGTGGGCAGGTCGACGCGGCGCGCCCCGGTGCCGGAGAAGTACGCCTCCCAGTCCAGGCCGTGGCCGCGGACGTGGGCGCGCGAGATGGCGGCGGTCAGCGACTGCGCCTCGGGACGGTCGGTGCGCACGGCGGGCAGGAAGGCGGCGTCGGAGCGGGTGACGCAGCTCTGTGCCATGGCGGACAGCACGCCGCCGGGCCCGAGTTCGAGGTACGCCGACACACCGTGGCCGTCCAGCCAGCGGATGCCGTCGAGGAAGCGGACGGTCTGGCGGACGTGGCGGACCCAGTAGTCGGGGGTGCCGATCTCGTCGGCGGTGACCAGGGCGCCGGTGAGAGTGGAGACGATGGGGATGCGGGGCGCCTCGTAGGCCAGGCCCGACGCCACATCACGGAACGCCTCCAACATGCCGTCCATGTGTGGCGAGTGGAACGCGTGGCTGACGGTGAGGCGCTTGGTCTTACGGCCCTGCGCCTCGAAGCCAGCGGCGATCTCCAGGACCGCGTCCTCGTCACCCGCGATCACCACGGACGTGGGCCCGTTGATCGCGGCGATGCTCACGTCCTCGACCAGCAGCGGGGCGACCTCGTCCTCGCCCGCCTCCACGGCCACCATCGCGCCGCCGCCGGGCAGTTCCTGCATCAGACGGCCACGGGCGGCCACCAGCGTGCAGGCGTCATCCAGCGACAGCACACCAGCGACATGCGCGGCGGCCAACTCGCCGATGGAGTGCCCGGCCAGGAAGTCAGGCTTGACCCCCCACGACTCCACCAACCGGAACAGCGCCACCTCAACGGCGAACAACGCGGGCTGCGTGTAACCGGTCTGGTCCAGAGGTTCGGCGTCGGTGCCGAACAGCACGTCCTTCAGCGGCAGTTCGAACCGCTCACACACCTCGTCCAGGGCCCGGGCGAAGACGGGATACGCCTCGTAGAGCTCCCGCCCCATCCCCAGCCGCTGGCTGCCCTGCCCGGTGAACAGGAAGGCCAACTTGCCCTCGACTGATGTGCCTTCCACCAGTGACGCGGACGTACCGCCCGCCGCGAGCTCGGCCAACCCGGCCAGCAGCTCGTCGCGGCCCTGCGCCACGACCACCGCGCGCCGGTCCATTGCCGCCCGCGTGACCGCCTGCGAGTAGCCGACGTCCAGCAGGCCGAGACCGGGCTGCGCCGCAAGTCTCCGCCGGAGCCGCTCGGCCTGGGCGCGCAACGCCGCCTCGTCCTTGCCGGACAGCGCGACGGGCACGTAGGGCAGCGGGGTCGCCGTCGTCCCGTCCGTCGCGGAGTCGGGGGCCGGCGCCTGCTCCAGGATGGTGTGCGCGTTGGTGCCGCTCATGCCGAACGACGAGACGCCCACCCGGCGCGGGTGGCCGTTCTCCGGCCACGGCCGCGCCTCGGTGAGCAGGGCGACTTCGCCCGCCGACCAGTCCACGTGCGTGGTCGGCTCGGTGAGGTGCAGGGTCTTGGGCAGCGTGCCGTGGCGCAGCGCCATGACGGACTTGATGACGCCCGCGACACCGGCGGCGGCCTGGGCGTGGCCGATGTTGGTCTTCAACGAGCCCAGCCACAGCGGCCGGTCCTTCGACCGGTCCTTGCCATAGGTGGCCAGCACCGCCTGCGCCTCGATCGGGTCGCCAAGTGCGGTGCCGGTGCCGTGCGCCTCGACGGCGTCCACCTCGTCGGGCGTGAGGCGGGCGTTGGACAGCGCCTGGAGGATGACGCGTTGCTGGGAGGGGCCGTTGGGCGCGGTGAGCCCGTTGCTGGCGCCGTCCTGGTTGACCGCCGAGCCGCGCACCACGGCCAGTACCGGGTGGCCCTTGCGGCGCGCGTCGGACAGCCGCTCCACCAGCAGCATGCCGACGCCCTCGGACAGGCTGAACCCGTCGGCCTCGGTGGAGAACGCCTTGCAGCGGCCGTCCATCGCCAGGCCGCGCTGCTTGCTGTAGTCGATGAACGTACCGGGCGCGGACATCAGGGTCGCGCCACCGGCCAGCGCCAGCGAGCACTCGCCGTTGCGCAGCGACTGCACCGCCAGGTGCAGCGCCACCAGCGAGGACGAGCAGGCGGTGTCCACGGTGACGGCCGGGCCTTCGAGCCCGTACGTGTACGAGAGCCGGCCGGAGGCCACGCTGGCCGCGTTACCGGTGCCCAGATAGCCCTCAAGGTCCTCCGACGAACTCAGCAGCGCGGTGAGGTAGTCGTGGCTGCTGGTGCCGACGAATACGCCGACCTGCTTGCCGCGCATGGACGTCGGGTCGATTCCGGCCCGCTCGAACGCCTCCCAGGACGTTTCCAGCAGCAGCCGCTGCTGCGGATCCATGGAAAGGGCTTCGCGCGGTGAAATGCCGAAGACGCCGGGGTCGAACTGGGCGAAGTCCCTTACGAATCCGCCCTGGTGGACATAGGCCGTGCCCGGGTGCTCCGGGTCCGGGTGGTAGACGGTGTCCAGATCCCATCCGCGGTCGGCCGGGAAGTCGCTGATCACGTCCTCGCCGTCCATGACCAGCTGCCACAGGTCCTCGGGGGAGCTGATGCCCCCCGGGTAGCGGCAGCCGATCCCCACGATGGCGATGGGGTCCTGGTTCTTCGCCTCGGCCTCGCGCAGGCGTTGCCGGGTCTGATGCAGATCCGCCGTCACCAGCTTGAGGTAGTCCCGCAGCGTCTCTTCATTCGCCATTTAACGCAACCCATTTACGGCAGACGGCATCGGAAAATAAACGAACCAGAAACAATCGAACCAGTAACGAATTCAATCGACTTCTCGTAGGGAGGCTATGGTCGGGCCAACCATCCCGACAACCCCTTACCGCCCCCTACCCACCCCTGGCGGGGGTCCGGGCACCACGCCCCGGGAAACAATCCGTGCCGATGCACGGGCAATACGGCATCCTGACCGACGCCGAGAATTCCGTCAATGCCGCCGAGTGCGGCGCGCATTGACGGAATTACCCTCAACCGGCGGCGCTAATCATGCGCGGCCGAGTCCCTTGTTGATGAACGCGAACAACTCCTCGTCGGTGGCCGACTGGAGCTGGTCCACATCGTCCAGCACGTCGTCCGACGACGCCGACTCCTCGGCCGCCGGGGACTCCGTGTCGTTCCACTTCGCCAGCAGCGACTGCAACCGCATGGTGACCCGGGCGCGGATGACGTTGTCCGGGTTGCTGTCGGCGAGCAGATCCTCCAGCCGGTCGAGTTCCTCGAGCACCGACGCGCCGGTCTCCGCCGCGTCGGGCAGCACCTCGGCTCGCAGATAGGCGGTGACCGCCGACGGTGTCGGGTGGTCGAAGATCAGCGTCGGCGGCAGCTTCAGCCCGCTCGCCGCGCCCAACCGGTTCCGCAGCTCCACGGCGGTCAGCGAGTCGAAGCCCAACTCCTTGAACGCCCGGTTCGCCTCCACCGCCTCCGCGCCCGAGTAACCGAGCACCGCGGCCACGGCACTGCGCACCAACTCCAGCAGCAGCCGCTCCTGTTCGGTGCCCGGCAGTCCGGCGAGCTGCTTGGTGAGCGGCACGCCACCGGTGAGGTCGTCGGCGGTGTCGCTCTGCGCGTTCTCGATGACCTCGCGCGCCTCGGGGAGTTCGTGCAGCAGTCGACGGGGGCGGTCCGCGGTGAAGGCGAGCGCGAACCGCTTCCAGTCCATGTCGATGACGGTCAACGCCGTCTCGTCCCGGTCCAGCACATGGCCGAGCGCGGCGACCGCGCGTTCCGGTGCCATCTCGTTGATGCCGTGGCGGCGCATACGGTCGCCGATCGCGCCGCCCACCGCGCTGCCGTCGCCCCACGGGCCCCAGTTGATGGTGGTGGCGGTCAGCCCGTCGGCGCGGCGCTGTTCGGCCAGCGCCTCTAGGAACGCGTTGCCGGGGGCCTGGTTGCCCTGCCCGGGGGCGCCGAAGGTGGCGGCGAAGGACGAGAACAGCACGAACGCGGACAGGTCGAGGTCGCGGGTCAACTCGTGCAGGTTGAGCGTGCCGTCGACCTTGACCCGCAGCACAGCGTCAACCTGTTCCGGGGTCAGCCCCTCGATCACCCCGTCGTCCAGCACGGCCGCGGTGTGCACGACGGCGGTGAGCGGACGGTCGGCGGGGATGGCGTCGAGCAGCGCGGCGAGTGCGGCCCGGTCGGCGATGTCGCACGCGGAGATGGTGGCCTCGGCGCCCAACTCGGCCAGCTCGGCGCGCAGCTCGGCGGCACCGGGGGCGTCAGCGCCGCGTCGGCTGACCAGGTGCAGCCGCTGGGCACCGTTACGGGCCAGGTGACGGGCGACGTGCGCGCCGAGCGTGCCCGTACCGCCGGTGACCAGTACGGTGCCGTCCGGCCGCCACTCGCGCACCGCGGGCGTCTGCGCCAGCGCGGCCCGCACCAGCCTGCGGGTGAACAGTCCCGAGGAGCGGACCGCGACCTGGTCTTCCCCGTCCGTCCCGGCCAGCACGGCGGCCATTCGGGCCAGCGCGCGGTCATCGGCGGCCTCGGGCAGATCGACCAGACCGCCCCAGCGCTCACCGTGCTCCATGGACGCCACCCGGCCAAGGCCCCACACCAGCGCCTGCGCCGGATGCGTCAGCCGATCGGCGGCTCCGACCGACACCGCACCCGTGGTCACGCACCACAGCGGCACGCTGACCTCGGCGTCGGCCATCGCCTGCAACAACGCGAGGGCGGAGTGCAGGGGTTGGCCCTCGAAGGCCAGCAGCGACAACACTCCGCTGAGTTCCGTGCCTTCGACGGCAAGGTCCTTGGCCAGCGACTCCCGATCGGTGGCAGTCGGCGTCAACTGCCTGACGATCGCACCGCGTTCGGTCAGCACACGGGTGACATCGGCCGCCCTGGGGGCTTCGGACTCGGGTGCGATCAGCAGCCAGGTTCCGGAGAGCCGGGCCGTGCCGTCCTCCGGCAGCGGCTTCCACGTCACGCGGTAGCGCCAGCCGTCCACCGTCGAGCGCTCGCGGTTGGTGCGGCGCCACGAGGACAGTGCGGGCAGTACCGCGCTGAGCGGCTGGTCGCCGTCTATCTCCAGGGTGTCGGCGAGGGATTCCAGGTCCTCGCGCTCGACGGCCTCCCAGAACAGGGCGTCGGTCGGGTCGGACGGCGAAGACTCGACCGTCTCCAGCGCGGAGGCCTCCGGCCAGTAGCGTTGGCGCTGGAAGGCGTAGGTGGGCAGGTCGACCCGGTGGGCGCCGGTTCCCGCGAAGACCGCGTCCCAGTCAACGGTCACACCATGTACGTAGGCCTCACCCAGCGAAGCGTAGAAACGCTCCAGCCCACCCTCATCACGCCGCAAGGACCCCAAAGCCGCCGCCTGACGGCCGCAGTCCTCGATCGTCTCCTGAACACCAACAGTGAGCACCGGATGCGCACTGGACTCGATGAAGACCCCGAAGCCCTGCTCCAGCAGCGCACGGACCGCCCTCTCCAACTCCACCGTCTGCCGCAGATTACGGAACCAGTACTCCGCCGTCAGCTCCGGACCCCGCACCCACTCACCCGTGACCGTCGAAAGGAACGGCACCCGCGCAGACCCCGGAACGATCGGAGCCAAAATCTCCAACAGCTCGTCCCGCAAAAGCTCCACCTGCGCCGAATGCGAGGCGTAATCCACCGGAACACGACGCGCCCGCACCCCATCGGCCTCACACGAAGCCAACAACTCATCCAACGCGACCGGCTCACCGGAGACCACAACCGAGGACGGACCGTTGACCGCCGCCACCGAAACCCGATCCTCACCCCAAACAGCCAGCCGCTCCCGAACATCCCCCACCGGCAGGGCAACCGAGACCATGCCACCCAACCCGGCCAGCACCCGCCCAATCGCCTGACTACGCAACGCAACCACCCGCGCCGCATCGCCAAGACTGAGGATCCCCGCCACACACGCGGCAGCGATCTCACCCTGCGAATGCCCCACCACGGCAGCGGGCACAACACCCACCGACCGCCACAGCTCAGCCAACGACACCATCACCGCGAACAACACCGGCTGAACCACATCAACCCGGTCCAACGACGGCGCACCCTCATTCCCCCGCAGCACATCAACCAACGACCAATCAGTGAACGGCTCCAAAGCCGCCGCACACTCATCGATCCGCGCCGCGAACACCGGCGAGGCATCCAACAACCCCACCGCCATGCCCACCCACTGCGACCCCTGCCCCGGAAAGACAAACGCCGCCTTACCACCGACACTCACACCACAGGTCAACCCAGCCGCCATCCCACCAGCGGCCAACGCCTCCACCCCGGACCGCAGTTCCGCCAGATCCGCACCCCGCACCACCGCACGGTGATCCAACGCAGCCCGACCCGTGGCCAACGACCACCCCACATCCACCGGACGCCCATCCACCCCAGCGTCCAACACCGCCAGCAACCGCTGCGCCTGACCCCGCAACGCGGCCTCACCCTTACCGGACAACGGCCACACCACCACACCAGGCACAACGCCAGAAACAGCCTGCGGCTCCTCCTCCGCCACAACCTCAACCGGCGCCTGCTCCACGATCACATGCGCGTTCGTCCCACTGAAACCGAAGGCCGAGATGCCGGCGCGACGCGGGTGTCCGGTCTCCGGCCACTCCCGCGGCTCCGTCAGCAGCGACACCGCGCCGGTCGACCAGTCGATGTGCGGGGAGGGTTCGGCTATGTGCAGTGACTTCGGCAGCACACCGTGCCGCATCGCCAGCACCATCTTCATCACACCGGCGACACCGGCCGCGGCCTGTGTGTGCCCGATGTTGGACTTCACGGAGCCCAACCACAGCGGCTGGCCCTCCGGTCGTTCCTTGCCGTAGGTGGCCAGTAGTGCCTGCGCCTCGATGGGGTCACCAAGCGAGGTACCGGTGCCGTGCGCCTCGACCGCGTCGACCTGGTCGGCGGTGAGTCGGGCGTTCGCCAGCGCCTGGCGGATCACCCGCTGCTGGGACGGCCCGTTGGGGGCCGTAAGGCCGTTGCTCGCGCCGTCCTGGTTGACGGCGCTGCCCCGCACCACGGCCAGCACCGGGTGGCCGTTCCTACGGGCGTCCGACAGCCGCTCCAGCAGCAGCATGCCCACACCCTCGGCCGGGCCGAACCCATCGGCGTCGGCGGAGAACGCCTTGCAGCGGCCGTCGGCGGAAAGGCCGCGCTGGCGGCTGAACTCCACGAACAGGCCGGGAGTCGCCATCACGTGCGCGCCGCCCGAAAGTGCCAGCGAGCACTCGCCGTTGCGCAGCGCCTGCACCGCGAGGTGCAGCGCGACCAGGGACGCCGAGCAGGCGGTGTCGACGGTGACCGCCGGACCTTCGAGGCCGAAGGTGTAGGAAAGGCGACCGGATATCACGCTGGCCGCGTTACCCGTGCCGAGGTGTCCGGCGAAGTCGTCGTCCGCCTCCAACAGCGCGTTCAGGTAGTCGGAGCCGTTGACGCCGACGAAGACACCCGACTGGCTGCCGCGCAGCGTCACCGGGTCGACGCCCGCCCGCTCGAACGCCTCCCACGCGGTTTCCAGCAGCAGCCGCTGCTGCGGGTCCATCGCCAGCGCCTCACGCGGGCTGATCCCGAAGAAGGCCGGGTCGAAGCGGGCGGCGTCGCTGAGGAAGCCGCCCTCTCTGGTGTAGGAGGTGCCACGGCTGTCCGGGTCCGGGTCGTACAACCCCTCCACGTCCCAACCGCGGTCCGCCGGGAAGCCGGTGAGCGCGTCACCGCCCGACTCCAGCAGCCGCCACAGTTCCTCGGGCGACCGCACGTCTCCGGGGAAACGGCAGCTCATCGCGACTATCGCAATGGGCTCCCGTGCCTGGTCCTCGATTTCCCGCAGCCGCCCATAGGTCTCGTCGAGTTCCGTCGTGACCTTCTTGAGGTATTCCCGGAGCCTTGCTTCGTTCGCCATTGGCGCTTCATCCATTCGAAATGGTCGAGATCGTCGCGGTGGTCGGTGTTGGAATCGCTCAGCCCTTGCCGAACCTCTTGTCGATGAAGTCGAAGAGTTCGTCGTCGCTGGCCTCTTCGAGGACGTCCGCCGCGCCGCCCTCCGCCGCGCCGCGGACGTCGTTCCACTTCGCCAACAGCGACTGCAGCCGTACCGCGATACGGGCCTGCGCCGCCTCGTCCGGCACCAGCTCCGAGACATCGTCCGGTGCCAGCGCGGACAGGGCGTTCTCCAGCCGGTCCAACTCCTCCAGTACGGAGTTCTTCGGCTCCCCCGCCGCGTCCGGTACGACCTCGGCCAGCAGGTACTCGGCGAGCACGGCCGGGGTCGGGTAGTCGTAGATCAACGTGGCCGGAAGCCGCAGTTCGGTGGCAGCGTTCAGCCTGTTGCGCAGTTCCACCGCGGTCAGGGAGTCGAAGCCCAGCTCGCGGAACGCCTGACCGGCACCGACCAGCTCGGCCGAGGCGTACCCGAGCACCGCGGCGACCTGGGCACGTACCAGGTCCAGCACCGTGCGCTCCCGCTCGGCCGCCGACAGCCGCGACAGCCGCTGCGCGATGCTCTCCCGTCCCGCCGTGCCGCCCTGGTCGGGCCGCGCGCTCCGGCGGCCCGGAGTGCGGACCAACCCCCGAAACATCGGGTGCAGTTCGCCCGTCGCGGCGGCAGCCCGCAGCTTGGCGAAGTCAAGCCGGACGGGCACCAGTACGGCCTCGCCGGTTGTGACGGCGGCGTCGAACAGCGCCAGGCCCTCGTCGGCCGCCAACGGCACCATGCCGCCGAGTGCCGTACGCGTCCGGTCCGCCGCCGCCAACCGTCCTGCCATACCGCGTTCTTCCGCCCACATGCCCCAGACCAGCGAGACCGCCGGGAGCCCCTGGGCGCGCCGGTGCCGGGCAAGGGCGTCCAGGAAGACGTTGGCCGCCGCGTAGTTCGCCTGTCCCGCGGCGCCCAGGGTGCCCGCCGCAGCGGAGAACATCACGAACGCGGACAGGTCGCGGTCCTTGGTGAGGTCGTGCAGGTTGACCGCGGCGTCGACCTTCGGCCGCAGCACCCCGGCCAGCCGCTCGGGGGTGAGCTTGTCGACCACACCGTCGTCCAGCACCGCGGCGACATGCGCGACGGCCGTCAACGGGTGTTCCGCCGGGACCCGGTCCAGGACTTCGGCAAGCGCCGCACGGTCGGCGGCATCGCAGGCCGCCACCGTGACGTGTGCGCCCAACTCGGTCAGCTGGTCGCGCAGTTCGGCCATGCCCTCGGCTGCCTCACCGCTGCGGCTGACCAGTAGCAGACGGCGTGCGCCGTGCTCGGCCACCAGATGTGTGGCGAGCAGCCGTCCCAGGCCGCCGGTGGCGCCGGTGATCAGGACGGTTCCCTCGGGCTCGATGGTCCGAGTGACGTCCCCGGCCGCCGTCTCGACCCTGGCCAGCCTCGGTACGTAGGCCGCGCCCGCGCGCAGGGCCAGTTCGGGCTCACCGGAGGCGATGGCTCCCGGTACGGCCTCGTATGTCGAGGCGGTCGCGTCGAGGTCGAGCAGGACGATCCGGTCCGGGTTCTCCGACTGCGCCGAGCGGGCCAGCCCCCAGACCGGGGCGGCCGCCAGGTCCGTCGGCAGCCCGTCGCCACCGGTGTCGACCGCGCCCCGGGTGACCAACACCAGCCGTGCCGAGCCGAACCGCTCACCGGCCAACCAGGTTTGCAGTGTGCCGAGCGCACGGGTGGCCGCGTCATGGACCGGCGCCGCTACCGCTTCGGGCGTGTTGTGCAGGACGGGCACGAGGACGGCGTCCGGTACCGGATGGCCGGCGGCGATGGCCGCGTCCAGTGCCGCCAGGTCCTCGAACGCCTCACCCAGGACACCCAGCTCGTGGTCCGCGGCGCCCACGATGGCATAGCGGCCCGGTGTCGCCGCGGCGACGGGAAGGTGGGTCCAGTTGAGACGGAACAGTGCGTCGTTGTGCGTGGCGAGCTGTTCCGTCTGGTCCACGGCGAACGGGCGCAGGGCCACGGCGGCCACTGACGCCACGAGATTGCCCGACTCGTCCGCCGCAGTCAGGGACACGGTGTCGTCCCCTTCCGGCACGATCCGCACCCGCAGCGCCGAGGCACCGCTGGCATGCAGGCTCACACCGCGCCACGACAGCGGCAGCGCGTCACCGGGAATGTGCGGGGCGCGGGCGTGCAGGGCCGCGTCGAGGAGCGCCGGATGCAGAGCGAACCGGGTGGCGTCGGACTGTTGTTCCGGCGCGAGGCGCACTTCCGCGTAGATCTCGTCGTTGTGCGTCCACACCTTGTGCAGGCCCTGGAACACCGGTCCGTGCACCAGTCCGGCGGCGGCGAGGTGGCGGTAGACCTCGGCCGCGTCGGACGGCGCGGAGGTGGCACCGGCTGGCGGCCATTCCGCCAGGCCGGGCTGCGGCTCGGGACCGCCCTGTGCGGCAAGTACGCCGATGGCGTTGCGGGTCCACGGCAGGTCGGGCCGTACGGCGTCGCCGGTGGCCTCGTCCGGGCGCGAGTGCACGGACAACGCGCGCCGCCCCGACTCGTCGGACGCGCCCACCGTGACGCGCAGTTGGACACCACCGCGCTCCGGCAGCACCAGCGGCGCATCCAGGGTCAGCTCGTCCAGCGCACCGCACCCCACCTGCTCCCCAGCGTGTATCGCCAGTTCCACGAAGGCCGACGGCGGCACGACGACCGCGTCGAGCAACGTGTGGTCGGCCAGCCAGGGGTGGCTCTGGACCGACAACCGGCCGGTGAGCAACACCCCGTCCGAGTCCGGAAGTTCCACCGCCGCACCGAGCAGCGGATGTCCGACGGCTCCGAGTCCGACGGACGCCACGTCCTCGTACACCGCGAAGGTGTCGACCCAGTAGCGCTGGTGCTGGAAGGCGTAGGTGGGCAGGTCGACGCGTTGGGCGCCGGTTCCGGCGTAGTACGCCCGCCAGTCAACGGCGATGCCGCTGACGTGGGCCTGGGCCAGCGCGGTGGTCACGGTCTCGGCTTCCGAGCGTCCGGCCCGCAGTACCGGGACGAACACCGCGCCCTCCGACGTGACGCACTCCTGGGCCATGGCCGACAACACACCATCCGGCCCCAGTTCGAGATACGCCGTCACCCCCTCCGCCTCCAGCACACGGATGCCATCGAGGAAACGCACGGCCTCACGCACATGACGCACCCAGAAGTCAGGCAGGCAGATCTCCTCAGCGGTGACCAACGCACCCGTCAGGTTGGAGACGATCGGAATCCGAGGAGCCTCGTACCTCAGCCCCTCCGCCACCTTACGGAAATCCGCCAACATGCCGTCCATATGCGCCGAGTGGAACGCATGGCTCACCGTCAACCGCTTGGTCTTACGACCCAACTCCTCAAACCGCCCAGCGACCGCCAGCGCCTCACCCTCATCACCAGCGATCACAACCGACGTCGGACCGTTGACCGCCGCAACACCAACCCCATCGGTCAACCACGGACCCACCTCGTCCTCCGCGGCCTGCACGGCGATCATCGCACCACCACCAGGCAGCTCCTGCATCAACCGGCCACGAGCCGCCACCAACGCACACGCATCAGCCAGCGACAACACACCAGCGACATGCGCCGCGACCAACTCACCGATCGAGTGCCCAGCCAGGAAGTCGGGCCTGATGCCCCACGACTCCACCAACCGGAACAACGCCACCTCGACCGCGAACAACGCAGGCTGCGTATACGCCGTCTGATCCAACAACCCCGCATGCGAACCGAACAGCACCTCATACAACGGGCGCTCCAGGTGCCCGTCCAACTCGGCGACCACCGCATCCAACGCATCCGCGAACACCGGATACGCCTCATACAACTCCCGACCCATACCAAGCCGCTGACTACCCTGCCCCGTGAACAGGAAGGCCGCCTTGCCGTCGGTACCCATCTCGCCGTGTACCACGCCCACGTCGGGCGAGCCCGCTGCCAGTGCGCGCAGACCCTGGAGGAGCTCGTCTGTGTCCCGCGCGACCACAGCGGCCCGGTGCTCCAGCGCCGCCCGGCCGGTGGCCAGCGAGAATCCCACGTCCACCGGCCGTAGTTCGGCGTTGTCCGTGAGGTGGGCCAGCAGCCGCTCGGCCTGGTCGCGTAGTGCGGGTTCGGTCCTGGCCGAGAGCAGCCATGGCGTGATGGCGTTGTCCGACACCTGTTCCGTGCCGGATGTGTCCGCTGCGGGGGCCTGTTCAAGGACGGTGTGCGCGTTGGTGCCGCTGACTCCGAAGGAGGAGACGGCGGCTCGCCGCGGCCCCTGTGTCTCCGGCCACTGCACGGTTTCGGTCAGCAGGGCGACATCGCCCTCGGACCAGTCCACATGCGGTGTCGGCTCGTCGACGTGCAGGGTCTGCGGCAGCATCCCGTGCTGCATGGCCAGCACCATCTTGATCACACCGGCGACACCGGCCGCGGCCTGCGTGTGGCCGATGTTGGACTTGATCGAGCCGAGATAGAGCGGGCGACCTTCGGGCCGGTTCTGGCCGTACGTCGCCAGCAGCGCCTGCGCCTCGATCGGGTCGCCCAGCGTCGTACCGGTACCGTGCGCCTCAACAGCGTCAACGTCGGACGCGTTCAGCCCCGCACTGGCCAGCGCCTGCCGGATCACCCGCTGCTGCGACGGACCATTCGGCGCCGTAAGCCCGTTACTCGCACCATCCTGGTTCACCGCACTACCACGCACGATCGCCAGCACCGGATGACCGTTGCGCCGGGCGTCCGACAACCGCTCAACCAGCAGCATGCCGACACCCTCACCCCACCCCGTACCGTCGGCCGCGGCAGCGAACGCCTTAACTCGTCCATCCGCCGCCAAACCACGCTGACGGCTGAATTCGATGAACGCACCCGGCGTGGACATCACCGTCACGCCACCGGCCAGCGCCAGCTCGCACTCGCCGTTGCGCAGCGCCTGCACCGCGAGATGCAACGCGACCAGCGACGACGAGCACGCCGTATCGACCGTCACGGCCGGGCCCTCAAGCCCGAACGTGTACGAGAGCCGGCCGGATACGACGCTTGCCGAGTTTCCGGTGCTCATGAAGCCGTCGCCGCCGCCGACCGAGTTCAGTACCAGGGAGAGGTAGTCCTGGCCGTTGGTGCCGACGAAAACTCCGGCCTGACTGCCGCGCAGCGTCGCCGGGTCGATCCCGGCCCGCTCGAACGCCTCCCACGACGTTTCCAGCAGCAGCCGCTGCTGCGGGTCCATCGCCAGCGCCTCACGCGGCGAGATACCGAAGAACGCGGGGTCGAACTCGCCTGCCTCGTAAAGGAAGCCGCCCTCGTTCGCGTAGGAGGTGTTCTGGCCGTCGGAGTGCGGGTCGTAGAGCGACTCGACGTCCCACCCACGATCGGTCGGGAACTCCCCAATGGCATCGACACCGGACGCCAGCAGCCGCCAGAGGTCCTCGGGATTGCGTACTCCGCCGGGGAAGCGGCAGCTCATCGCGACGATCGCGATCGGATCGTCGTCCGCCGCCCGCACCACGGGACCGGTGATCGCTGCCTGGACGCCCAGCAGTTCACTGCGCAGGTACTCCGCCAACGCGGCCGGAGTCGGATAGTCGAAGATCAGCGTCGCGGGCAACCGCAACTCGGTCGCCGCACCAAGACGGTTGCGCAACTCCACAGCGGTCAACGAGTCGAAACCAAGCTCCTTGAACGCCCGGTTGGCGCCGACCGATTCGGCACCGGCGTGCCCGAGCACGACCGCCACGGCACCGCGCACCAGGTTCAGCAGCTCGCGGCCCTGCTCGGCCTCGGAGAGCCCGACCAGCCGCCGCACGAGCGAGGAGTCGACGCCTCGGCTTTCGTCAGCCGAGGAGGACGTGCCAGCGCTGCTCTTGTTCAGGGCACGGCGTGCCTCGGGCAGATCGGCGAACAGCGGGCTGGGGCGTACGGCGGTGAAGCCGGGTGCGAACCGCTCCCAGTCGATGTCGGCGACGGCCAGCACGGTCTCGTCCTGGTCCAGCGCGTGCTGTAGGGCCTCGATCGCCAGATCGGCGGCCATCGGCGGCACACCGCCCAGCCGCATCCGACGCTCCAACTCCTCATCGGCCGCCATACCGCCGTCGGCCCACGGTCCCCAGGCCACCGAGGTTCCGGTCAGGCCCTCGGCGCGCCGCTGTTCGGCCAGCGCGTCCAAGTAGGCGTTGGCGGCGGCGTAGTTGGACTGGCCAGCGGTGCCCCAGACACCGCTCACCGATGAGAACAGTACGAACGCGGACAGGTCGAGCTCGCGGGTCAGCTCGTGCAGGTTGAGCGCGGAGGCCGCCTTCGCCTGCCACACCTTCTCGAAGCGCTCAGGCGTAAGTGCGTCCAGCACACCGTCGTCCAGCACACCCGCGGCATGGATGACCCCGGTCAGCGGTTGCTCGGCCGGAATGCCAGCCAGCAGCTCCGCCAGCGCGTCGCGATCCGCCACATCACAGGCCGCGATCACCACCTCGACACCAGTGGCAGCCAACTCGGCTTGCAGTTCGACAGCACCCGGAGCGTCCATACCCCGACGACTGGTCAGCAACACACGCCCGACGCCGCGACGCACCAGCCAACGGGCCACCTCAGCACCCAACGCACCCGTACCACCAGTGACCAGCACCGTGCCACTCGGCACCCACGAGCCACCCTCGGCACCATCCTGCGGGGCACGAACAAGCCGACGCCCGAACACCCCCGCCGAACGCACCGCAACCTGATCCTCAACACCAACCGCGCCAGCCAGCACCCCCACCAACCAGGACAACACCCGCCCATCCACCGTCTCCGGCAGATCAACCAGCCCACCCCAACGCTCCGGATGCTCCAACCCCACAACCCGACCCAGACCCCACACCCCAGCCTGAGCCACATCACGCAACCGATCCGACGCCGCAACCGACACCGCACCCCGCGTCACACACCACAACGGCGCCACCACACCGGCATCACCCAACGCCTGCACCAACACAGCCGTCGACACCACACCCGGCAACACCGACACCACACCAACCAGCGACCCACCCAACCCGGCAAGCCGCTTCGCCAACACACCGCGGTCAGCGTCAAACACCAACTCCCGAACACCGGCCCCACGCCCGGCCAGCCCCGCCACAACATCCGCCGAAGCCCCCACCTCCGGCACCACAACCAACCACTCACCAGACAACCGCGACGCCGCAGAAACCCCACCCAACGAACGCCACGCCACCCGATAACGCCAACCGCCAGCGAAGTCCTCCCGCGTTTCCGTGGAGATCTCCGGCCAGTAGCGCTGACGCTGGAAGGCATAGGTCGGCAGGCCCACCCGACGCGCGCCGGTACGGGCGAAGAACGCCTCCCAGTCCACGGTCACACCACGCACATGCGCCCGAGCGACCGCAGCCGTCAGCGTCTCCGCCTCAGCACGCCCACCACGCAGCACCGGAACGAACGCCGCTTCCTCGGCCGTGACGCACTCCTGCGCCATCGCCGACAACACACCATCCGGCCCCAGCTCAACGAAGGTCGTGACGCCCTCGGTCTCCAACGCCCGCACACCGTCCAGGAACCGCACGGTCTCCCGAACATGCCGAACCCAGAACTCCGGCGAGCAAATCTCCTCCGCCGTCACCAGAGAACCGGTGAGGTTGGAGACGATCGGAATGCGGGGAGCCTCATACGTCAGCCCCGCGGCCACCTCGCGGAAGGCGTCCAGCATCCCGTCCATGTGCGACGAGTGGAACGCGTGGCTGACAGTCAGCCGCTTGGTCTTACGACCCCGCGCCTCAAAACCAGCCGCGATCTCCAGAGCCGCAGCCTCATCACCCGCGATCACCACCGACGTAGGCCCGTTGATCGCCGCGATACTCACGCCCTCGACCAGCAGCGGCGCGACCTCGTCCTCCGCCGCCTGGACCGCCACCATCACGCCGCCACCCGGCAGCTCCTGCATCAGGCGGCCACGAGCGGCCACCAACGTGCAGGCATCATCCAGCGACAACACACCAGCGACATGCGCCGCGGCCAACTCGCCGATCGAGTGCCCGGCCAGGAAGTCAGGCTTCAGCCCCCACGACTCAACGAGCCGGAACAGCGCCACCTCGACCGCGAACAACGCGGGCTGCGTGTAGGCAGTCTGGTCCAGCAGGCCGCCGTCGGCTCCGAAGATCACATCCCGCAGCGGTACTTCGAACCGTTCACACACCGCGTCCAGGGCTTCGGCGAAGACCGGGTAAGTCGCGTAAAGCTCGCTGCCCATCCCGACGCGCTGGCTGCCCTGCCCGGTGAACAGGAAGGCCACCTTGCCGCCCACCGGCGAGCCCTGCACCACACCAGCGGCCTCACGCCCCTCAGCCAGAGCCTCCAGCCCGGCCAGCAACGCCTCACGCTCGTGGGCAACCACCACCGCACGGTCCTCGAAAACCGAGCGGCCAACCGCCAACGAGAAACCAACATCAACCACACCAGCCTCGGCCTCGGCCAGCACATGGTCGCGAAGACGCCGCGCCTGATCACGCAACGCATCCCCACCCTTGGCCGACAAGACCACCGGCACAACCGGCGCCGCAACACCACCCTCAACCGCGAAGACATCCGCCTCGGGAGCCTGCTCGATGATCGTGTGCGCGTTGGTACCGCTGAAGCCGAACGACGAGATACCGGCCCTCCGTGGCCCCTGTGTCTCCGGCCACTGCACGGTTTCGGTCAGCAGGGCGACATCGCCCTCGGACCAGTCCACGTGCGGTGTCGGCTCGTCGACGTGCAGGGTCCGCGGCAACACACCATGCCGCATCGCCAACACCATCTTGATGATCCCCGCCACACCGGCCGCCGCCTGCGTGTGACCGATGTTCGACTTGATCGAACCCAGATAGAGCGGGCGCCCTTCGGGCCGGTTCTGGCCGTACGTGGCGAGCAGTGCCTGCGCCTCGATCGGGTCGCCCAGCGTCGTACCGGTACCGTGCGCCTCCACGGCGTCCACATCAGCGGCGTCAAGCCCCGCACTGGCCAGCGCCTGCCGGATCACCCGCTGCTGCGACGGACCGTTCGGCGCCGTAAGCCCGTTACTCGCACCATCCTGGTTCACCGCACTACCACGCACGATCGCCAGCACCGGGTGGCCGTTGCGCCGGGCGTCCGACAACCGCTCGACCAGCAGCATGCCGACGCCCTCACCCCACCCCGTACCATCCGCGCCCGCCGCGAACGCCTTAACCCGACCATCCGCCGCCAAACCACGCTGACGGCTGAAGTCGATGAAGGTGCCGGGAGTGGACATCACCGTCACACCACCGGCCAGCGCCAGGTCGCACTCGCCGTTGCGCAGCGCCTGGATCGCCCAGTGCAGCGCGACCAGCGACGACGAGCACGCCGTATCCACGGTGACCGCCGGGCCTTCGAGGCCGAAGACGTAGGAGAGCCGACCGGAGACGACGCTCGCCGCGTTGCCCGTGCCCAAGTGCCCTTCGAGGCCCTCGGGTTCCTGTAGCAGGAGGGAGAGGTAGTCCTGGCCGTTGGTGCCGACGAAGACTCCGGCCTGACTGCCGCGCAGCGTCACCGGATCAATACCCGCGCGCTCGAACGCCTCCCACGACGTCTCCAGCAGCAACCGCTGCTGCGGGTCCATCGCCAGCGCCTCACGCGGCGAGATGCCGAAGAACGCCGGATCGAAGTCGGCCGCGTCGTAGAGGAAGCCGCCCTCGCGGGTGTACATCGAGCCCGAGGCGTCCGGGTCGGGATCGTAGAGCGACTCGACGTCCCAGCCGCGGTCCATGGGCAGCCCGGAAATCGCGTCACCACCGGATGCCAACAGCTCCCACAGGTCCTCCGGCGATCGCACACCGCCGGGGAAGCGGCAGCTCATCGCGACGATCGCGATCGGATCGTCGTCCGCCGCCCGCACCACGGGACCGCTGATCGCTGCCTGGACGCCCAGCAGTTCACTGCGCAGGTACTCCGCCAACGCGGCCGGAGTCGGATAGTCGAAGATCAGCGTCGCGGGCAACCGCAACTCGGTCGCCGCACCAAGCCGGTTGCGCAACTCCACAGCGGTCAACGAGTCGAAACCAAGCTCCTTGAACGCCTGCTGGGCCTCGACCTCCTCCACGTCGGAGTGCCCCAGTACCTCGGCCACATACGTACGGACGAGTTCGAGGGTGACGCGCTCTCGTTCCGCCTCGGACAGTCCGATGAGACGCTGGGCCAGCGTCGAGCGCGCATCGCCGTCGGGAACGGCGGGCGCGGTGCTCCGGGCTTCGGGGAGTTCGGCCAGCAGCGGGCTGGGGCGTACGGCGGTGAAGCCGGGTGCGAACCGCTCCCAGTCGATGTCGGCGACGGCCAGCACGGCCTCGTCCTGGTCCAGCGCGTGCTGTAGGGCCTCGATCGCCAGATCGGCGGCCATCGGCGGCACACCGCCCAGCCGCATCCGACGCTCCAACTCCTCATCGGCCGCCATACCTGCTGCCCAGGCACCCCAGGCAACGGACGTCGCCACCAGGCCGTCCGCGCGCCGCTGTTCGGCCAGCGCGTCCAAGTAGGCGTTCGCAGCCGCATAGTTGGCTTGGCCGGTGCTGCCTAGCGTGCCGCTGATCGATGAGAACAGTACGAACGCGGACAGGTCGAGCTCGCGGGTCAGCTCGTGCAGGTTGAGCGCGGAGGCCGCCTTCGCCTGCCACACCTTCTCAAAGCGCTCAGGCGTAAGTGCGTCCAGCACACCGTCGTCCAGCACACCCGCGGCATGGATGACCCCGGTCAGCGGTTGCTCGGCCGGAATGGCGGCCAGCAGCTCCGCCAGCGCGTCGCGATCCGCCACATCACAGGCCGCGATCACCACCTCGACACCAGTGGCAGCCAACTCGGCTTGGAGTTCGACAGCACCCGGAGCGTCCATACCCCGACGACTGGTCAGCAGCACACGCCCGACGCCATGACGCACCAGCCAACGGGCCACCTCAGCACCCAACGCACCCGTACCACCAGTGACCAGCACCGTGCCACTCGGCACCCACGAGCCACCCTCGGCACCATCCTGCGGGGCACGAACAAGCCGACGCCCGAACACCCCCGCCGAACGCACCGCAACCTGATCCTCAACACCAACCGCGCCAGCCAGCACCCCCACCAACCAGGACAACACCCGCCCATCCACCGTCTCCGGCAGATCAACCAGCCCACCCCAACGCTCCGGATGCTCCAACCCCACAACCCGACCCAGACCCCACACCCCAGCCTGAGCCACATCACGCAACCGATCCGACGCCGCAACCGACACCGCACCCCGCGTCACACACCACAACGGCGCCACCACACCGGCATCACCCAACGCCTGCACCAACACAGCCGTCGACACCACACCCGGCAACACCGACACCACACCAACCAGCGACCCACCCAACCCGGCAAGCCGCTCCGCCAACACACCACGGTCAGCGTCAAACACCAACTCCCGAACACCGGCCCCACGCCCGGCCAGCCCCGCCACAACATCCGCCGAAGCCCCCACCTCCGGCACCACAACCAACCACTCACCAGACAACCGCGACGCCGCAGAAACCCCACCCAACGAACGCCACGCCACCCGATAACGCCAACCGGCCTCACCCGAAGGACGGCCAGCGGCTCGCGTGATCTCCGGCCAGTAGCGGCGCCGCTGGAAGGCATAGGTCGGCAGCTCGACCCGGCACGCTCCCGTGCCCTTGAAGAGTGCCTCCCAGTCCACGGCCACACCACGCACATGCGCCCGAGCGACCGCAGCCGTCAGCGTCTCCGCCTCAGCACGCCCACCACGCAGCACCGGAACGAACGCCGCTTCCTCGGCCGTGACGCACTCCTGCGCCATCGCCGACAACACACCATCCGGCCCCAGCTCAACGAAGGTCGTGACGCCCTCGGCCTCCAACGCCCGCACACCGTCCAGGAACCGCACGGTCTCCCGAACATGCCGAACCCAGAACTCCGGCGAGCAAATCTCGTCGGCCGACACCAGAGAACCGGTGAGGTTGGAGACGATCGGAATGCGGGGAGCCTCATACATCAGCCCCGCGGCCACCTCGCGGAAGGCGTCCAGCATCCCGTCCATGTGCGACGAGTGGAACGCGTGGCTCACGGTCAACCGCTTGGTCTTACGACCCCGCGCCTCAAAACCAGCCGCGATCTCCAGAGCCGCAGCCTCATCACCCGCGATCACCACCGACGTCGGCCCGTTGATCGCCGCGATACTCACACCGTCCACCAGCAGCGGAGCAACCTCGTCCTCCGCCGCCTGGACCGCCACCATCACACCGCCACCCGGCAGCTCCTGCATCAGACGACCACGAGCGGCCACCAACGCACACGCATCATCCAGCGACAACACACCAGCGACATGCGCCGCGGCCAACTCACCAATCGAGTGCCCGGCCACGAAGTCAGGCCGCAGCCCCCACGACTCCACCAACCGGAACAGGGCCACCTCAACCGCGAACAACGCGGGCTGCGTATAAGCCGTCTGGTCCAACAGGCCACCATCAGCCCCGAAGATCACCTCTCGCAGCGGCAGTCCAACCCGCTCACACACCGCGTCCAACGCCTCAGCGAACGCCGGATAGATCTCATACAGCTCCCGACCCATCCCGAGCCGCTGGCTGCCCTGCCCCGTGAACAGGAACGCCATCTTGCCTTCGGAGGCGTTCCCCTCCACCAGCGCGGCGGAAGTGCGGTCCGCCGCCAGGTCGGCCAGGCTCGTGAGCAGTTCGTCCCTTCCGGGGGCCACGACCACCGCGCGGCGGTCCAACGCGGCGCGCGTGACGGCCTGCGAGTACGCGACGTCCAGCAGGGCCAGGCCGGGCTCCGCCTCAAGGTGGGTGCGCAGCCGCTCGGCCTGTGCGCGCAGCGCGGCGCCCGACCTGCCGGAGAGGGCGACGGGAACATACGGCAGCCGCGCCGACGGCTCCGCGACGGGCGGTGCGTCGGCGGGCGGTGCCTGCTCGATGATGGCGTGTGCGTTGGTGCCGCTGTAGCCGAAGGAGGAGATGCCGGCGCGGCGCGGCTGTCCCGTCTCCGGCCACCGCACGGCCTCGGTCAGCAGGGCGATGTCACCCGCGGACCAGTCGACGTGCGGCGTGGGCTCGTCGATGTGCAGGGTCTGCGGCAGCACGCCGTGCCGGATCGCCATCACCATCTTGATGACTCCGGCGGCACCGGCAACGGCCTGGGTGTGGCCGATGTTGGACTTGACCGAGCCCAGGTAGAGCGGCCGTCCCTCGGGACGGTCCTTGCCGTAGGTGGCCAGCAGTGCCTGCGCCTCGATCGGGTCGCCGAGCGTCGTTCCGGTGCCGTGCGCCTCGACAGCGTCCACGTCACGCGCCGACAGCCCGGCCGCGGCCAGTGCCTGGCGTATCACCCGCTGCTGCGACGGACCGTTCGGCGCCGTGAGCCCGTTGCTCGCGCCGTCCTGGTTGATGGCGCTGCCGCGCAGCACGGCCAGTACCGGGTGGCCGTTGCGCCGCGCGTCGGACAGCCGCTCGACGAGCAGCATGGCGACGCCCTCCGACCAGCTCGTACCGTCGGCGGCGGCGGCGAAGGCCTTGATGCGGCCGTCCGCGGCCAGCCCGCGCTGGCGGCTGAACTCGGTGAACGCGCCGGGCGTGGACATCACCGTCACCGCCCCGGCCAGCGCCAGTGTGCACTCGCCGTTGCGCAGTGCCTGGGCGGCCAGGTGCAGCGTCACGATCGAGGACGAGCAGGCAGTGTCGACGGTGAGCGCGGGCCCCTCAAGGCCGAACGTGTACGAGATGCGTCCGGAGGCGACGCTGGCCGCGTTGCCGGTGCCCAGATGTCCTTCGAGGCCGTCGGGGTCCTGCAACCACAGGGTCAGGTAGTCCTGGTCGTTGGAGCCGACGAACACTCCGGTGCGGCTGCCGCGAAGCGCCGTCGGGTCGATGCCCGCTCGTTCGAACGCCTCCCAGGAGGTTTCCAGCAGGATCCGCTGCTGGGGGTCCATCGCCAGCGCCTCACGCGGCGAGATGCCGAAGAACGCCGAGTCGAAGTCGGCGACGTCGTGCAGGAAGCCGCCCTCGCGTGCGTAGCTGGTGCCTTCGCGGTCGGGGTCGGCGCTGTAGAGCGCGTCAAGGTCCCAGCCGCGGTCGGTGGGGAACCCGGAGATGCCGTCGCCCCCGGCGGCCAGCAACTGCCACAGGTCCTCCGGCGACCGCACGCCGCCGGGGAAGCGGCAGCTCATCGCCACGATGGCGATCGGATCGTCATCGTCGGCCCGCGCCACGGGGCCGACCAACTCGGTCTGGTCACCTAGCAGTTCGGTGCGCAGGTACTCGGCGAGGGCGACGGAGGTGGGATAGTCGAAGACCAGTGTGGCGGGCAGCCGTAGCCCGGTGGCGTCGCTGAGGAGGTTGCGCAGTTCGACGGCGGTGAGGGAGTCGAAGCCCAACTCCTTGAAGGCACGGCCGGATTCGACCGTTGCCGGGCCGGGGTAGCCGAGCACCGCGGCGACCTGGGTACGTACCAGGTCCAGCAGGAGCCGGTCCTGTTCCGGCGCGGTCAGGCCCGCCAGTTGCCGGGCCAGGGCCGACTCGCCGCCGAGCCCGGCTCCGGCGCCACCGGCGGCGCGCCGTATCGGGGTGCGGACCAGTCCGCGCAGCAGCGGTGACATCGCGCCCGCGGCGGCCTGGGTGCGCAGCGCGGAGACGTCGACGCGCATCAGTACGAGCTGTGGCTCGTCGGTGTGTGTCCGCGCGAGGTCGAACAGTTCCAGGCCCTCGGCCGTGGACAGCGGGGGCAGTCCGGAGCGGCGCAGTCGGCGGAGGTCGGTCTCGTCCAACGTGGCGGCCATACCGCCGGATTCGCCCCAAAGGCCCCAGGCCAGCGCGGTGGCGGGCAGGCCCTGGGAGCGGCGGTGCTGGGCGAGGGCGTCGAGGAACGCGTTCGCCGCGGCGTAGTTGGCCTGGCCGGGGCCGCCGAACACGCCGGAGGAGCTGGAGAACAGCACGAACCCGGACAGGTCCAGGTCACGGGTCAGCTCATGCAGGTTCCAGGCGCCGTCGACCTTGGGTCGGAAGACCCGGTCGACGCCCTCGGGCGACTGGGAGGCGAGGATGCCGTCGGCCAGTACGCCGGCGGTGTGGACCACGGCGGTCAGCGGATGCGCGGCGGGGATCGCGTCCAGCACACCGGCCAGCGCGTCCCGGTCAGCCACATCGCAGGCGGCCCAGGTGACCTCCGCGCCCAACGCGCCGATTTCCGCGGTGAGTTCGTCGGCATTGGCGGAGTCGGCGCCAGCGCGGCTGACCAGTAGCAGATGGCGCACTCCGTGCTCGGCCACCAGATGCCGGGCGAACAGCCCGCCCAGCATGCCCGAGGCGCCGGTGATCAGCACGGTGCCTTCCGGGTCGTACGGGCGCGGCGCCGCATCGGCCTCGACCGCGACCCGGGCCAGTCGCGGGGCGCGGGGTATGCCGCCGCGTAGCGCCAACTGCGGTTCCTCCACGGCCAGTACGGCGGGCAGTGCCTGCCGTGACTCGGGCTGGTCGTCGAGGTCGAGCAGGGTGAAACGGTCCGGGTTCTCCGACTCGGCGGACCGGATCAGCCCCCAGACGGCGGCGAGCACCGGATCGGCGGTCGCGTCGGCGCCGACCGCCACCGCGCCCTGGGTCACCACGACGAGCCGTGAACCGGCGTACCGCGCATCGTCCAGCCAGGTCTGCGCCAGCTCCAGCGCGCCGCCAACCGCAGCGCGTACCGCCTCAGCGGGTGCGTAGGGGACCAGCACGCGGTCGGGTACGCGAGCGGCCCCCGACTCGACGGCCGCGGTCAACGCGGCCAGGTCCGGATAGGTGTCCGCGGCCAGGCCCAGGGTGTCGTCGCCGATGACCGCCAGTGACAGGGACGTGGGCTGTGCTGCCGTCGGGAGCTCCGCCCAGTCCAGGCGGAACACCGACTCGTGGTACGCGGCGCGTGCCGCCCGTACCTGCTCGGCGGACACCGCGCGCAGCACCAGCGACTCGACCGTCGCGACCGGCGCACCGGTGACGTCGGCGATCTCCAGCCGCACACCCTGCGCACCGGTCGCCACCAGCCGCACCCGCAGCGCGGAAGCGCCGCTGGCGTGCAGCGACACGCCGCTCCAGGCGAACGGCAGCCGCCCGCCGTCGGAGTCGCCCAGCACGCCCAGCCCGAGCCCATGCAGTGCGGAGTCCAGCAGTGCGGGGTGCAGGGCGAAGTCCGTAGCCTGCGACTCGGCCGCCTCGGGCAGCCGTACCTCCACGAAGACCTCGGCGCCACGCCGCCAGGCCGCCCGCAGGCCCTGGAACGTGGGACCGTAGTGCAGCCCGGTGGCCGCCAACTCCTCGTACAGACCGGCGAGGTCCACTTCCTCGGCGCCCTTCGGCGGCCACTCGGCAAGCGTGTCGACGCTGGCCTGCGGGGCTCCGGAGGCCAGTACGCCGGTGGCGTGCCGGGTCCAGGGCTCCTCGGCGGGGGCGTCCTGGAGCCGGGAGGACAGACTGAAGGATCGGAAACCGGCACCGTCCACGGCGCCGACCACGATCTGGAAGCGGACGCCGCCGCGCTCAGGCAGTACCAGCGGCGCTTCGAGGGTCAGCTCCGCCAGCCGGTCGCAACCGACCTGGTCACCCGCGCGTATCGCCAGTTCCACGAAGGCGGTTCCGGGCAGCAGAACGGTGCCCATGACCGCGTGGTCGGCAAGCCACGGGTGGGTGTCGAGGCCGAGTCGGCCAGTGAGGAGGAATCCGTCGGAATCGGCGAGCGGCACGGCCGCGCCCAGCAGCGGATGGTCGGCCCTCTCAAGCCCGGCGGACGTCACATCGCCCACCGGGGAGCCCGGCTCCAGCCAGTAGCGCTGGCGTTGGAAGGCGTACGTGGGCAGGTCCACGCGGCGGGCTCCCGCGAAGTACGCCTGCCAGTCGACGGGGAAGCCGTTGATGTGGGCCTGGGCCAGGGCCGTGGCCAGGGTTTCGGGCTCGAAACGGTCGCGTCGCAGCACGGGAACGAACGTCACGCCGTCCGACGTCACGCAGTCCTGGGCCATCGCCGACAGGACCCCGTCCGGCCCGAGTTCGACGTAGGTGGTGACGCCCTCGGCCTCCAACGCCCTTACGCCGTCCAAGAACCGGACGGCCTGGCGCACGTGGCGGACCCAGTAGTCGGGGGTGCCGATCTCTTCCGCGCCGACCAGCGTGCCGGTGAGGGTGGAGACGATCGGGATGCGCGGGGCGGCGAACGTGAGCCTCGACGCCACCTCGCGGAACGTCTCCAACATCCCGTCCATGTGCGGCGAGTGGAACGCGTGGCTCACGGTCAGGCGCTTGGCCTTACGCCCCTGCGTCTCAAAACCGGAAGCGATCTCCAGGACCGCGTCCTCGTCACCCGCGATCACCACCGACGTGGGCCCGTTGATCGCGGCGATGCTCACGCCCTCGACCAGCAGCGGAGCAACCTCGTCCTCCGCCGCCTGGACCGCCACCATCACGCCGCCGCCGGGCAGTTCCTGCATCAACCGGCCACGAGCGGCGACCAACGCGCAGGCATCCTCCAGCGACAGCACACCAGCCACATGGGCGGCGGCCAACTCGCCGATCGAGTGCCCGGCCAGGAAGTCAGGCTTCAGGCCCCACGACTCGACGAGCCGGAACAGCGCCACCTCAACGGCGAACAACGCGGGCTGCGTGTAACCGGTCTGGTCCAGCAACTCGGAGCGCGAGCCGAACACCACGTCCTTCAGCGGAAGTTCGAACCGCTCACACACGTCGTCCAACGCCTCGGCGAAGACGGGATATGCCTCGTAAAGCTCCCGTCCCATCCCCAATCGCTGGCTGCCCTGGCCGGTGAACAGGAAGGCGAGCTTGCCGCCCACCGGTGAACCCTCAACGACCCCGGCCGCGCCGCGCCCTTCGGCCAGTGCCTCAAGGCCGGCCAGCAGGCGGTCGCGGTCCGGTGCGACAACGGCCGCGCGGCGTTCGAACGTCGACCGGCCGAGCGCGAGCGAGTGGCCGATGTCGGCCAGCCCGGCCGTGCTGTTGGCCAGCACGTGGTCCCGAAGTCGCCGTGCCTGCTCACGCAGCGCGTCCGTGCCCCTGGCCGACAGGACCACCGGCACAACAGGCAGGGAAGCGGCGTCCCCATCCGGTGCATCCGCCTCGGGGGCCTGCTCGATGATCGTGTGGGCGTTGGTGCCGCTCACTCCGAACGCCGAGATGCCCGCGCGGCGCGGCTGGCCGGTCTGCGGCCAGTCCTGTGCCTCGGTGAGCAGCGAGACGGCGCCCGCTGACCAGTCGACGTCCGGCGTCGGCTCAGCGACGTGCAGCGTCTGCGGCAGCACACCGTGCCGGATCGCCATCACCATCTTGATGATTCCGGCGACGCCCGCGGCGTTCTGGGTGTGACCGAGGTTCGACTTCAACGAGCCCAGCCACAGCGGGCGCTCCGCCGACTTCTCCTGGCCGTAGGTGGCGATCAGCGCCTGCGCCTCGATGGGGTCGCCCAGCCGGGTGCCGGTGCCGTGGGCCTCGACGGCGTCGATCTGGTCGGCGGTGAGCCGGGCGTTCTCCAGCGCCTGCCGGATGACTCGTTGCTGCGAGGGACCGTTGGGTGCGGTGAGGCCGTTGCTCGCGCCGTCCTGGTTGACGGCCGAGCCGCGTACCACCGCCAGCACCGGGTGCCCGTTGCGCCGGGCGTCGGACAGCCGCTCCACCAGCAGCACGCCGACGCCCTCGGACCAGCCGGTGCCGTCCGCGTCGGCCGCGAAGGACTTGCAGCGGCCGTCCGGGGACAGTCCGCGCTGGCGGCTGAACTCCACGAAGACATCGGGCGTGGCCAGTACCGTCACGCCCGCCGCCAGGGCGAGCGAGCACTCGCCCTGGCGCAGCGCCTGCACGGCGAGGTGGAGCGCGACCGACGAGGAGGAGCAGGCGGTGTCGATGGTGGCCGCCGGGCCTTCGAGGCCGAAGACGTAGGCGAGCCGCCCGGACACCACGCTGGAGGCGGTACCGGTGAGCAGATGGCCCTCGACGCCGTCCGGCAGCTCGTACTGACCTGCGCCGTAGGCCTGGGAGGAGGCGCCGACGAAGACACCGGCCCGGCTGCCGCGCAGCGCCGCCGGGTCGATCCCGGCCCGCTCGAACACCTCCCAGGAGGTTTCCAGCAGCAGCCGCTGCTGCGGGTCCATCGCCAGCGCCTCACGCGGCGAGATGCCGAAGAACGCCGGATCGAAGTCGGCGGCGTCGTGCAGGAAGCCGCCCTCGCGCGCGTAGAACGTGCCTTCCCGGTCCGGGTCCGGGTCGTACAGCGACTCGATGTCCCACCCACGGTCGGTCGGGAAGCCGGAGATCGCGTCCCTGCCCTCCGCGACCAGCCGCCACAGATCCTCCGGCGACCGTACTCCGCCGGGGAACCGGCAGCTCATGCCGATGATCGCGATGGGTTCCCGCGATGCCTCGGTGAGCTGTTGGTTCTGTCGGCGCAGCCGCTCGGTTTCCTTGAGTGAGGCCCGTAGCGCTTCAACGATCTTTTCGTTGGGGGTGGTCATGATGTTCTCCGCACTTCGGGCACTTCAGGGCTGATTGCTGTCGAGCGCCATATCGATCAGATGCTGCACGTCCATCCCGTCGATGTCGTCGGGGGACGCCCCCTCATCTGCGTCGCCCTGGGCAGGGGTTTGCTGGGGGTTGGCGAGTTCCAGCAGCGTTTCCAGCAGTCCGGCCTCCCTGATCCGGCCCAGCGGGATGGCCATGAGCTGCCGTCGCAGCTCGGCTTCCTGCGGGTCGGTGTCCAGCGGCTGGTCCGGGCCGCTGTCCGGGAGCAGCTCGCCCAGCAGGTGCCGGGCCAGGACGGTGGGGTTGGGGTAGTCGAAGACCAGGCTGGTCGGCAGCCGCAGGCCGGTGGCGGTGTTGAGCCGGTTGCGCAGTTCGACCGCGGTGAGCGAGTCGAAGCCCAACTCCTTGAAGGCACGGCCCGGTTCGACGGCGTCAAGGGAGTCGTGCCCCAGCGCGGCGGCCACATGCGTACGGACCAGGTCGAGCACGGTCGGCAGCCGGTCGGCGGCGGCCAGTTCGGCGAGCTGCTCGCGCAGCGCCGAGGGCCGTTGCCGCGCGGCCTCGTCGCCGGCGTCGGCGCCGCGCAGCGCGTGCCGCACCTCGGGCAGGTCGGCGATGAGCGGGCGCGGACGGGCCGCGGTGAACGCGGGGGCGAACCGGGCCCAGTCGACATCGGCGACGGTGACCGTGGTGTCCCCGCCGACGACCGCCTCGGACAGTGCCGCCAGGTTCAGCTCCGGTGCCATCGGCGGCAGCCCACGGCGCCGCAGCTGCTCCTCGGCGTCTCCCTCGGCCGCCATGCCGCCGTCCGCCCAGGGTCCCCAGGCGACCGCCGTGGCGGTGAGGCCACGGGCCCGGCGCTGCTCGGCGAGCGCGTCGAGGAACGCGTTCGCCGCCGCGTAGGCGCCCTGGCCCCCGCTGCCCCAGACTCCGGCGATGGACGAGAACAGCACGAACGCGTCCAGCGAGTCGTCCGCGAACAGGGCGTCCAGGTGGATCGCACCCGCTGTCTTCGCGGCGACGATGTTCGCGAAGTCCGGCAGTTCACCACCGGTGCCCGGCGGCTGGGAGATGCCCGCCGCGTGCACCACGGCGCGTACTGGAGTGCCGTCGGCGGCCAACTGGTCGACCAGCGCCCGAAGGGCTTCGCGGTCGGCAACGTCGCAGGCCGCGACCGTCACCGTTGCCCCCGACTCGGCCAGTTCCGCGCCGAGTTCCATAGCGCCGGGGGCGTCCGCGCCACGGCGGCTGACCAGGACGATCCGCTCGGCGCCGTGCCGGGCCAGCCAGCGGGCGACGTGCTGTCCCAGCGCGCCGGTGCCGCCGGTGACCAGCACCGTTCCGCTCGGCGTCCAGTCGGGGGTGGCGGCGGTACGTGGTGCGTGGGCCAGACGCCGCACGAAGCGACCCGCGGAACGGATCGCCCACTGGTCCTCGTCACCGCCGTCCGCCAGGGCGCCCGCGAACCGGTCGGCGGTCCGTGCGTCCAGGGCTTCCGGCAGGTCGACCAGGCCACCCCAGCGCTCGGGCTGCTCCAGAGCGATGACCCTGCCGAGCCCGGCGACCTGCGCCTGGACGGGGCTGAGCAGCCGGTCCGCGGCGCCCACCGACACCGCGCCGCGCGTCACACACCACAGCGGTGCGTCGAACTCCACGGTCTCCAGTGCCTGCGACAGCTCCGCCGTCAGCGCCAGACCAACCGGCACGGAGGGATGCTCGGGGTGCGGCTGCTCGTCCAGCGCCAGCAGTGACAGCACGCCGTCGACCGGCTGCTCGGCCGCCGCCGTACGCAACTGCTCGGCTGCCACGGCCTGTTGCACCGGGACGGGCACGATCCGTGCGCCGCGCTCGCCCAGCGCCTCGGTGACGGCGGTGATCCACGGGTCGTCGGCGAGGGCCGCCGGGATCAGCGTCAGCCAGTTCCCGGACAGTTGGTGAGGTGTGGCGTCGGGCGTCGACTTCCAGACGACGCGGTACCGGTGGCTGTCCGCGGCAGCCGCGTCGACCATGGGCTCCGGCCAGAAACGGCGGTGCTGGAAGGCATACGTCGGCAGGTCGACGCGTTGGGCGCCGGTTCCGGCGTAGTACGCCCGCCAGTCAACGGCGATGCCGCTGACGTGGGCCTGGGCCAGCGCGGTGGTCACGGTCTCGGCTTCCGAGCGTCCGGCCCGCAGTACCGGGACGAACACCGCGCCCTCCGACGTGACGCACTCCTGGGCCATGGCCGACAACACACCATCCGGCCCCAGTTCGAGATACGCCGTCACCCCCTCCGCCTCCAGCACACGGATGCCATCGAGGAAACGCACGGCCTCACGCACATGACGCACCCAGAAGTCAGGCAGGCAGATCTCCTCAGCGGTGACCAACGCACCCGTCAGGTTGGAGACGATCGGAATCCGAGGAGCCTCGTACCTCAGCCCCTCCGCCACCTTACGGAAACCCGCCAACATACCGTCCATATGCGCCGAGTGGAACGCATGGCTCACCGCCAACCGCTTGGTCTTACGACCCAACCCCTCAAACCGCCCAGCGACCGCCAGCGCCTCACCCTCATCACCAGCGATCACAACCGACGTCGGACCGTTGACCGCCGCAACACCAACCCCATCGGTCAACCACGGACCCACCTCGTCCTCCGCGGCCTGCACGGCGATCATCGCACCACCACCAGGCAGCTCCTGCATCAACCGACCACGAGCCGCCACCAACGCACACGCATCAGCCAGCGACAACACACCAGCGACATGCGCCGCGACCAACTCACCAATCGAGTGCCCAGCCAGGAAATCGGGCCTGATGCCCCACGACTCCACCAACCGGAACAACGCCACCTCAACCGCGAACAACGCAGGCTGCGTATACGCCGTCTGATCCAACAACCCCGCATGCGAACCGAACAGCACCTCATACAACGGCCGCTCCAGGTGCCCGTCCAACTCGGCGACCACCGCATCCAACGCATCCGCGAACACCGGATACGCCTCATACAACTCCCGACCCATACCAAGCCGCTGACTACCCTGCCCCGTGAACAGGAAGGCCAGCTTCGGGTCTGTCGTCCTGCCCTCGATCACACCCGCCGTCGACCGTCCCTCGGCCAGCGCTTCCAGCCCAGCCAGGAGCGCCGAGCGCTCCCCCGTCACCAGCACCGCGCGGTGCTCGAACGCCGCACGGCCGGTGGCCAGCGAGAACGCCACGTCCCTGAGGCGGAGTTCGGGGTGCGTGTCCAGCCGCGACCGCAGCCGCTCCGCCTGGGCACGCAACCCGGCTTCGTCCTTGCCGGAGAGCGCGACGGGCAGGTACGGCAGGTCAGTCTCCTTGGCTGCGGCGGCCGGGTCCTCTGCGGGTGCCTGCTCAAGGATGGTGTGCGCGTTGGTGCCACTGATGCCGAACGAGGACACACCAGCCCGTCGGGGGCGTTCCGTCTGGGGCCACTCCCGGGCCTCGGTCAGCAGGGCGATGTCACCGGCCGACCAGTCCACGTGCGGCGTGGGCTCATCGACGTGCAGCGTCCGCGGCAACACACCATGCCGCATCGCCAACACCATCTTGATGATCCCCGCCACGCCGGCCGCCGCCTGCGTGTGACCGATGTTCGACTTGATCGAACCCAGATAGAGCGGGCGCCCTTCGGGCCGGTTCTGGCCGTACGTGGCGAGCAGTGCCTGCGCCTCGATCGGGTCGCCCAGCGTCGTACCGGTACCGTGCGCCTCCACGGCGTCCACATCAGCGGCGTCAAGCCCCGCACTGGCCAGCGCCTGCCGGATCACCCGCTGCTGCGACGGACCGTTCGGCGCCGTAAGCCCGTTACTCGCACCATCCTGGTTCACCGCACTACCACGCACGATCGCCAGCACCGGGTGGCCGTTGCGCCGGGCGTCCGACAACCGCTCGACCAGCAGCATGCCGACGCCCTCACCCCACCCCGTACCGTCGGCCGCGGCGGCGAACGCCTTACAGCGGGCGTCACCGGACAGTGCGCCCTGGTGGGTGAACTCGGTGAAGTTGCCAGGAGTCGACATCACCGTCACGCCACCGGCCAGCGCCATCGTGCACTCCCCGGTGCGCAGGGCCTGGATCGCCCAGTGCAGCGCGACCAGCGACGACGAGCAAGCGGTGTCCACGGTGACCGCCGGGCCTTCCAGACCGAAGGCGTAGGCGACGCGGCCGGACATGACGCTGGCCGCGTTGCCGGTCATCACATGGCCCGCGACGCCTTCCGTCTGGTCCAGCCCGGCGTCGTAACCGCCGTACGCGGCACCGACGAAGACACCGGCCCGACTGCCGCGCAGCGACGCCGGTGCGATGCCCGCGCGCTCGAACGCCTCCCAGGACGTTTCCAGCAGCAGCCGCTGCTGCGGGTCCATCGCCAGCGCCTCACGCGGCGAGATGCCGAAGAACGCGGCGTCGAACTGGTCGGCGTCGTGCAGGAAGCCGCCCGCGAAGGCCGCCGCGTCCAGCTGCCAACCCCGGTTGGCCGGGGACGGTGTGATGGCGTCCGTACCGGAGGTGAGCAGCTGCCACAGTTCTTCCGGGGACCCGATGCCGCCCGGGTAGCGGCAGCTCATCGCCACGATCGCGATGGGTTCGTCGGCGACGGCCCCCGGTGTGACGGTGGTGGCCACTTCGGGCTGGGTGCCGAGGAGTTCACCGAGCAGGTGGTCGGCGAGGGCGGTCGGGTTCGGGTAGTCGAAGACCAGCGAGGTGGGCAGCCGAAGGTCGGTGGCAGCGTTCAGCCGGTTGCGCAGTTCCACCGCGGTCAGCGAGTCGAAGCCCAACTCCTTGAAGGCACGACCCGCTTCGACCGCCTCCGGCCCGGAGTGCCCGAGCACGGCGGCCACCTGCGTACGCACCAGGTCCAGCAACGTCCGCCGCCGCTCGGCGCCGGACAGCGCACGCAGCCGCTCGGCGAGCGGCGAACCACCACCCGCCGCGGCGGACCGCACCGTGCGCCGCCCGGGGGTGCGGATCAGGCCACGGAACATCGCCGGTACGGGACCCGTACCGGCGGCGGCGCGCACCGCGCCCAGGTCGATCCGTGCCGGAACCAGCACTGCACGCTCTGTGCGCAGGGCCGCGTCGAGCAGGGCCATGCCCTCCGCCGACGACAGCGCGCCCATTCCGCCACGGGCCATGCGTCGCAGATCGGCCTCGGACAGGTCGCCGGTGATGCCGCTGGCTTCGGCCCACAGTCCCCAGGCGAGTGAGGTCGCCGGGAGTCCCCGCGCCCGGCGGTACTGGGCGAGGGCGTCCAAGTAGCCGTTGGCGGCGGCGTAGTTGGCCTGGCCCGCGCTGCCGAGCACTCCGGCGACGGCGGAGAACAGCACGAACGCCGACAGGTCCGACCCACGGGTCAGCTCGTGCAGATGCCATGCGGCATCGGCCTTCGGCCGCAGCACCCGGTCAAACCGGTCGGGGGTCAGCGACGGGATGACGCCGTCGTCCAGCACACCGGCGGTGTGGACCACGGCGGTCAGCGGATGCTCGGCGGGGACGACGTCCAGTACCCGGGCGAGCGCATCCCGGTCGGCTGCGTCGCAGGCGACAACCGTTGCCTCGGCCCCCAAACCGGCCAGCTCGGCGACGAGTTCGGCGGCGCCCCGCGCGGCGGTGCCGCGCCGACTCAGCAGGAGCAGTCGGCGTGCGCCGTGCTCGGTGACCAGATGCCGGGCGACCAGGGCACCCAGGGTTCCGGTGCCGCCGGTGATGAGGACGGTGCCGTCCTGGTCGAGCGGGCGCGCGGCAGCCGCGTCGTCAGGCGAGAACCTGGCGAGGCGGGGGACGAACGCGGCTGCGCCGCGGACCGCCAGTTCCGATTCGAGGAGGGCCAGTGCGCCGAGGTGGGAACGCGACGGGATGTCCTCCCCCGCAACATCCAGCAGGACGAACCGTCCGGGATTCTCCGTCTCCGCGGACCGCACCAGCCCCCACACAGCGGCCTGTGCCGGATCGGCCAGCCGTTCGTCGCCGTCGACGGCCACGGCGCCGCGGGTCACGAACACCAGGCGCGAGCCGCTGAACCGCTCGTCCGCAAGCCAGCCCTGGGCCAACGCAAGCACCCGGTGCACAGCACCACGCACGGCTTCCGGCGTGGGCGTGCCCTCGGATCCGCAGGGCACGAAGACGAGTTCCGGCTCGCTCGCGCCCTCGTCAAGGGCGGTGCGCAGAGCGGTCAAGTCCGGGTACGCCACGGCCGAGTCGAGACCGAACGCGTCGGGCTCCCCCAGCACCGCCGCGGTAGGCGAGTCGACGGCGTCCGGTATCGGAAGTTCCGCCCAGTCGAGCTGGAACAGCGTCCGAGTGGCGGCCGCCTGGTCCCCGACCAGCGCGTCGACGGGCAGCGGCCGCAAGGTGAGGCGATCGACGCTGGCAACCGGTGCGCCGGTGGTGTCGGCCAGGCGCAGCGATACGGCGCCGTCGGCCTCGGGGGCGAGCCGTACGCGGAGTTCGGTCGCGCCGACCGCGTACAGCGAGACGCCGTGCCAGGCCTCCGTGGCGAGCGGAGCGGTGGTGGCGCGGCCGAGCAGGGCGGTGTGGGCGGCGGCCTCCAGCAGGGCGGGGTGCAGCCCGAACGTCTGCGGGTCGGCGTCCTGTGGCAACCGCACTTCGGCGAACACCTCGTCGCCGCGCCGCCACGCCGCCGTAAGCCCTTGGAACAGGGGGCCGCAGTCAAGTCCGGCCGACCGCAACTCCTCGTACAGCGGGGTGACTTCGAGTGCTTCGGCGTCCTTGGGCGGCCACTCGGCCAGGGTGAAGGACGGCCGGGGTGCGGTGGGGGCGAGGGTGCCGGTGGCGTGGCGGGTCCAGGGCAGGTCGCCGGAGCCGGGGTGGTCGGGGCGCGACGCCACGGTGACCGTGCGGCACCCGTCGGCGCCCGCGGCGCCCACCGCGACCTGTAGCCGTACCGCGGCGCCCTCGGCGAGGGTCAGCGGCGCGTCCAGTGTGAGTTCCGCCAGCCGGTCGCAGCCGACGTGGTCGCCGGCGCGCACCGCCAACTCCACGAAGGCGGCGCCCGACAGCAACGGTGTGCCGGACACCGCGTACTCCCCCAGCCAGGGGTGCGTCGAACGGGAGAGCCGACCGGTGAACACGACACCGTCCGAGTCGGCGAGCGGCACGGCGGCGCCCAGCAGCGGATGGCCGGCCGCCTCCAGGCCGACCGCCGTGACGTCCCCGAGCCGGGTGCCGGGCGCCAGCCAGTAGCGCTGGCGCTGGAAGGCGTAGGTGGGCAACTCGACGCGGTCCGCCCCGGTCCCGGCGAAGTACGCCGCCCAGTCCGCGGAAGCACCCCGCACATGGGCCTGGGCCAGTGCCGATGTCAACGCCTCGGCCTCGGTGCGGCCGTTGCGCAGTACGGGGACGAACGCGGCGTCCTCCGGTCGTACGACGCACTCCTGCGCCGTGGCGGACAGCACACCGTCCGGGCCGAGTTCGAGGAACGTGGTGACGCCCTGGGCCTCCAGCGTCCTTATACCGTCGAGGAAGCGGACGGCCTGGCGCACGTGGCGGACCCAGTAGTCGGGAGTGCGGATCTCCTCCGCGCCGACCAGCGTGCCGGTGAGGGTGGACACGATCGGGATGCGCGGCGCGTCGAACGTGAGCCCCGACGCCACCTCGCGGAACGCCTCCAACATGCCATCCATATGCGGCGAGTGGAACGCGTGGCTCACGCTCAGCCGCTTGGTCTTACGGCCCCGCGCCTCGAAACCAGCGGCGATCTCCAGGACCGCGTCCTCGTCACCCGCGATCACCACCGACGTGGGCCCGTTGATCGCGGCGACGCTCACGCCCTCGACCAGCAGCGGGACGACCTCGTCCTCCGCCGCCTGGACCGCCACCATCGCGCCGCCGCCGGGCAGTTCCTGCATCAGACGGCCACGAGCCGCCACCAACGTGCAGGCATCATCCAGCGACAACACACCGGAGACGTGGGCCGCCGCCAGCTCACCAATCGAGTGCCCGGCCAGGAAGTCAGGCTTCAGCCCCCACGACTCCACCAACCGGAACAGCGCCACCTCAACCGCGAACAACGCGGGCTGCGTATACGCCGTCTGGTCCAGCACATCGCGATCAGTGCCGAACAACACGCCCCTGAGCGGAAGTTCGAGCCGCTCGCACACCGCGTCCAACGCCTCGGCGAAGACGGGATAGGTCTCGTAAAGCTCCCGTCCCATCCCCGGCCGCTGGCTGCCCTGCCCCGTGAACAGGAACGCCGACTTGCCCTCGGTAGCCGTCCCTAGTGCCACACCTGGGACGACGTCACCCGCCGCCAGCGCCTCCAGCCCGCGCAGCAGCTCATCCCGGTCGGCCGCGACAACCACCGCACGCCGCTCCAGTGCGGAACGGCTCACTGCCAACGTGTAGGCGACATCGGCCAGTTCGGGGGCCGGATCGGCCGTCTTGAGGTGGGCGGCGAGCCGGTCCGCCTGGGCGCGTAGTGCGTCCGGGGTCCTGGCGGAGAGCGCCAGGGGCAGCACCGGGTGCCGCTGCGACCGCGGGTCGGGCTCCGTGGCCTCCGGTTCCGGTGCCTGCTCGATGATGGTGTGGGCGTTGGTGCCGCTCACACCGAACGCCGAGACGCCCGCCCGGCGCGGGTGGCCGCTCTCCGGCCACGGCCGCGCCTCGGTGAGCAGGGACACCGTGCCCGCCGACCAGTCCACGTTGGGCGTCGGCTCATCGATGTGCAGGGTCTTCGGCAGCACACCGTGTCGGATGGCCATCACCATCTTGATGACACCGCCGACTCCGGCCGCCGCCTGGGCGTGGCCGAGGTTGGACTTCAACGAGCCCAGCCACAGCGGCTGTTCCGGCGACTTCTCCTGCCCGTAGGTGGCGATCAGCGCCTGCGCCTCGATGGGGTCTCCGAGCGTCGTGCCCGTACCGTGTGCCTCGACGGCGTCGACCTCGGCGGCCGACAGCTGTGCGCTGGCCAGTGCCTGGCGGATGACGCGTTGCTGCGACGGGCCGTTGGGCGCCGTGAGGCCGTTGCTGGCGCCGTCCTGGTTGACGGCGCTGCCACGCACGACCGCCAGCACCTGGTGGCCGTTCTTCTGGGCGTCCGACAGCCGCTCCACCAGCAGCACGCCGACGCCCTCGGCCCACCCCGTGCCGTCCGCTCCGGCGGCGAACGAGCGGCAGCGGCCGTCGACCGAAAGGCCGCGCTGGCGGCTGAACTCCACGAAAACGTCGGGGCTCGGCATCACCGTCACACCGCCGACCAGTGCCAGCGAGCACTCACGCTGCCGTAGTGCCTGTGCCGCCCAGTGCAGGGCGACCAGCGACGAGGAGCAGGCGGTGTCGATGGTGGCCGCGGGGCCTTCCAGTCCGAAGCTGTAGGCGATCCGGCCGGACAGCACGCTGGTTGCGCTGCCCGTCAGCAGCAGGCCCTCCAGGTCTTCCGGGGCGTCCTTGAGGTCGGCGCCGTAGCCCATGGAACTGGCGCCCACGAAGACACCGGTGTGGCTGCCGCGCAGGGCGGCCGGGTCGATGCCCGCGCGTTCGAAGGCCTCCCAGGAGGTTTCCAGCAGGATCCGCTGCTGGGGATCCATCGCCAGCGCCTCGCGCGGGCTGATGCCGAAGAATCCCGGGTCGAACTCGGTCGCGCCGGCGAGGAAGCCACCGCCGGTGTTGTAGAAGGTGCCCTTCTTCTCCGGGTCGGGGTCGGCCAGGCCGTCGATGTCCCAGCCGCGGTCCGCCGGAAAGCCGGAGATCGCGTCCCCGCCCTCCGCGACCAGCCGCCACAGGTCCTCCGGCGAGCCCACACCACCGGGGTACCGGCAGCTCATCCCGACGATCGCGATCGGCTCCTGTGCCTCCGCCTCCACCTCCTGGAGGCGACGACGGGCACGGCGCAGCTCAGTGGTTACCCACTTCAGGTTGTCGAGAAGCTTCTCTTCGTTTGCAGTAGCCACGTCAGGAACGTCCGAATTCGTTGTTGATGATGTCGAAGATGTCTTCGGCCGAGGCCGATTCCAGTTCGCTGTCGTCGCCCGCGACCGCGCTCTCCGCCTCCTGCCACGTCCGGAGCAGCTTCTCCAGGCGGGCGGTGACGCTGGCGCGTTCCGCGGGGTCGTCGGTCTGGACGGAGGACAGGACGAATTCCAATTTGTCGATTTCGGCGAGCGCGGGAAGCGCCTGCGGTGCGTCGTCGCCGACGATCTCGGCCCGCAGGTGCTCGGCGAGCGCGTTGGGCGTCGGGTAGTCGAAGACGAGGCTGGCGGGCAGCCGCAGTCCCGTCACGGAGTTCAGGCGGTTGCGCAGTTCGACGGCGGTGAGCGAGTCGAAGCCCAACTCCTTGAAAGCGCGCCCCCCTTCGACCGCGGTGGCGCCGTTGTGGCCGAGCACGGCGGCGGCCTGTGTACGTACCAGGTCCAGCAGTGCCCGTTCCGCTTCGGCGCCGGAAAGCCCGGCCAGCCGGTCGGACAGCGACTCGGTCTCCTCCTGGGGGGAGTCGTCCGTGCTGGCCGCGAGAGCGTCGCGGACCTCGGGCAGGTCGGCGATCAGCGGACGCGGCCGCGCGGCCGTGAACGCCGGGGCGAACCTGGACCAGTCGACGTCGGCGACGGTCAGCGTCGTCTCGTCGCGGTCAAGTGCCCGCTGGAGTGCGGTGATCGACAGCTCGGGGGACATCACCGGCAGGCCGCGGCGGCGCAGTTGCTCCGCCGCCTCCTCGTCGGCCACCAGGCCGCCGTCCGCCCACGGCCCCCAGGCGACCGCGGTGGCCTTGAGCCCGCGGGCCCTGCGCTGCTCGGCGAGCGCGTCGAGGTAGGCGTTGGCCGCCGCGTAGGCGGCCTGTCCGCCGCTGCCCCAGACTCCGGCGATGGACGAGAACAGCACGAACGCGTCCAGCGGGTCGTCCTGGAACAGCGCGTCGAGGTGCGCCGCGCCCGCGACCTTGGCGGCCACCACTTCGGCGACCTCGGCCGGGCCGGTCTGCGCGAGCGGCGCGAACTGCCCGGCACCGGCGGTGTGCACCACGGCTGTGACGGGCGGCACCCGGTCCAGCAGCGCCGCGAGCGCCTCCCGGTCGGTGACATCACAGGCGGCGACCGTGACCTCGACGCCCAGCGCTGTCAGCTCGGCCGTGAGCGCTTCGGCGCCCGGCGCCCGCGTACCGCGGCGACTGGTGAGCACTAGGTGCTCGGCGCCGTTCCCGGCCAGCCAGCGGGCCACATGTGCGCCCAGCGCGCCGGTGCCCCCGGTGACCAGCACCGTGCCGCGCGGCCGCCATGCGCTGGCGGCGCCCACGTCGGCCCGCTCGGCGTGCGCGACACGCCGGGCCAGTACGCCCGACGTGCGCACCGCGAGCTGGTCCTCGTCGCCGAGTCCGCCCAGTACGGCGGCGAACCGTGCGGCGGTGCGCTCGTCCAGGGTCTCCGGCAGGTCGACCAGGCCACCCCATCGCTCGGGGTGCTCCAGCGCCACCACCCGGCCAAGACCCCAGACCTGCGCCTGCGCGGTGTTGCGCAGCCGATCCGACGCGGCCGTGCTGACCGCGCCCGTCGTCACACACCACAGCGGGGAGTTGACGTCCGCATCGCCCAGTGCCCGCACCAGGCTCGCGGTGAGCAGCAGCCCGGTGGGCACCGTCGCGTACCGCGGGTGCGGCCGCTGGTCCAGCGCCAGCAGGGACAGCACGCCGTGGGCGGTCTGCCCGGCGAGCGCCTCGCCCAGCCGTCGGGGCAGCGTGTCGGCGGCCACGTCGGCGGCGGAAAGGGTGATCTGCCGTACGTCCGCGCCGCGTTCGGCCAGCGCCGCGAGCGTGCCGCGTACCAGCGCGTCGTCGGCGTGGTCCGCGGGTACGATCGCCAGCCACACCCCGGAGAACCGGGTCACCGTGGGCTCGGCCAGCCGCTTCCACGTCACCCGGTAACGCCAGCCGTCCACCGTCGACTGCTCGCGCCGCTGTCGGCGCCACGCCGACAGCGCGGGAAGCACCGCGCTCAGCGGCTGATCCGCGTCGACCGCCAACTCACTGGTGAGAGAGGCGAGATCGGCCTTTTCGACAGCCTCCCAGAAGCGTGCGTCCACGGTGCCGTCCGATGTGACGTGCTCCGCCGGCCTGGCGTCGTCCAACCAGTAGCGCTGGCGCTGGAAGGCGTAGGTGGGCAGGTCGACGCGTTGGGCGCCGGTTCCGGCGTAGTACGCCCGCCAGTCAACGGCGATGCCGCTGACGTAGGCCTGGGCCAGCGCGGTGGTCACGGTCTCGGCTTCCGAACGTCCGGCCCGCAGCACCGGGACGAACACCGCACCCTCCGACGTGACGCACTCCTGGGCCATGGCCGACAACACACCATCCGGCCCCAGTTCGAGATACGCCCTCACCCCCTCCGCCTCCAGCACACGGATGCCATCGAGGAAACGCACGGCCTCACGCACATGACGCACCCAGAAGTCAGGCAGGCAGATCTCCTCAGCGGTGACCAACGCACCCGTCAGGTTGGAGACGATCGGAATCCGAGGAGCCTCGTACCTCAGCCCCTCCGCCACCTTACGGAAATCCGCCAACATGCCGTCCATATGCGCCGAGTGGAACGCATGGCTCACCGTCAACCGCTTGGTCTTACGACCCAACTCCTCAAACCGCCCAGCGACCGCCAGCGCCTCACCCTCATCACCAGCGATCACAACCGACGTCGGACCGTTGACCGCCGCAACACCAACCCCATCGGTCAACCACGGACCCACCTCGTCCTCCGCGGCCTGCACGGCGATCATCGCACCACCACCAGGCAGCTCCTGCATCAACCGACCACGAGCCGCCACCAACGCACACGCATCAGCCAGCGACAACACACCAGCGACATGCGCCGCGACCAACTCACCAATCGAATGCCCAGCCAGGAAATCGGGCCTGATGCCCCACGACTCCACCAACCGGAACAACGCCACCTCAACCGCGAACAACGCAGGCTGCGTATACGCCGTCTGATCCAACAACCCCGCATGCGAACCGAACAGCACCTCATACAACGGCCGCTCCAGATGACCGTCCAACTCGGCGACCACCGCATCCAACGCATCCGCGAACACCGGATACGCCTCATACAACTCCCGACCCATACCAAGCCGCTGACTACCCTGCCCCGTGAACAGGAACGCGGTGCGCCCGTCGGTCGCCGAGCCCTGGACCAGTGCCGGTACGGACTCGCCGCGCGCCAACGCCGCGAGGCCGCTGAGGAGTTCGGCACGGCCCCGGCCCACCACGACTGCCCGCTGCTCCAGGGCGGCACGTGCCGTTGCCAGCGAGTACCCGATGTCGGTGGCGGCCACGTCCGGATCGGCGGCCACGTGTGCCCGCAGTCGTTCGGCCTGGGCGCGCAGCGCCTCGGTGCCCTTGGCGGACAGAGTCCAGGACTGTACGGCCTGCGGCGCCGCGGAGTGCGGGGCCGCCACGTCCTCTGCGGGTGCCTGTTCCAGAACCGTGTGCGCGTTGGTGCCGCTGAAGCCGAAGGAGGAGACGGCAGCCCGACGCGGCCCCTGCGTCTGGGGCCACTCCCGGGCCTCGGTCAGCAGGGCGATGTCACCGGCCGACCAGTCCACGTGCGGCGTGGGCTCATCGACGTGCAGCGTCCGCGGCAACACACCCTGCCGCATCGCCAACACCATCTTGATGATCCCCGCCACACCGGCCGCCGCCTGCGTGTGACCGATGTTCGACTTGATCGAACCCAGATAGAGCGGGCGACCTTCGGGCCGGTTCTGACCGTACGTCGCCAGCAGCGCCTGCGCCTCGATCGGGTCGCCCAGCGTCGTACCGGTACCGTGCGCCTCCACGGCGTCCACATCAGCGGCGTCAAGCCCCGCACTGGCCAGCGCCTGCCGGATCACCCGCTGCTGCGACGGACCGTTCGGCGCCGTAAGACCGTTACTCGCACCATCCTGGTTCACCGCACTACCACGCACGATCGCCAGCACCGGATGACCGTTGCGCCGGGCGTCCGACAACCGCTCGACCAGCAGCATGCCGACACCCTCACCCCACCCCGTACCATCCGCGCCCGCCGCGAACGCCTTGATTCGTCCGTCCGCCGCCAGGCCACGCTGCCGACTGAATTCGATGAACGCACCCGGCGAGGACATCACCGTCACACCACCGGCCAGCGCCAGGTCGCACTCGCCGTTGCGCAGCGCCTGGATCGCCCAGTGCAGCGCGACCAGCGACGACGAGCACGCCGTATCCACGGTCACGGCCGGGCCTTCGAGACCGAAGGTGTATGCCAGACGGCCGGAGACAACGCTGGCCGCGTTGCCGGTGCCCAGGTATCCCTCGATGCCGTCGGGCACGGTCTGCAGGAAACTGTCGTAGTCCTGTCCGTTGGAACCGACGAAGACACCGGCCCGACTGCCGCGCAGCGACACCGGGTCGATCCCGGCCCGCTCGAACGCCTCCCATGACGTCTCCAGCAGCAGCCGCTGCTGCGGGTCCATCGCCAGCGCCTCACGCGGGGAGATACCGAAGAACGCCGGATCGAAGTCAGCGACGTCGTAGAGGAACCCACCGCCGCGGGCGTAGAACGTGCCCTGCTTCTCCGGGTCGGCGTCGTAGAGCCGCGCGAGGTCCCAGCCACGGTCGGTCGGGAACTCCCCGATGGCGTCTGCGCCGGAGGCCAGCAACTGCCACAGTTCTTCGGGGTTGCGCACACCGCCCGGGAAGCGGCAGCTCATCGCCACGATCGCGATCGGATCGTCGTCCACCGCCTGCGCGACCGGGCCGACGACGGCTGTCTGCGCACCCACCAGCTCGGACCGCAGATAGCCCGCGAGCGCGGACGCCGTCGGGTAGTCGAACACCAGCGTCGCCGACAGTTCCACACCGGTGGCGGCACCAAGGCGGTTGCGCAACTCCACCGCGGTCAGCGAGTCGAAGCCCAACTCCTTGAACGCGCGGTCCGCCTCGATGGACGCCGAACCGCTGTGCCCGAGCACCGCGGACACGTGGGTGCGCACCAGGTCCAGCAGCACGCGGTCCTGTTCCGTGCCGGACAGCCCGGCCAGGCGTTCAGCCAGCGACGACCCGCTGGCAACGGGAGCTTCGGCTTCCGCACTGGCCAACGCACGGCGCACCTCCGGCAGTTCGCCGATCAGCGGGCTCGGGCGCACGGCCACGAAGCCGGGGGCCAGCCGCTCCCAGTCGAAGTCAGAGACGGTCAGCGTCGGCTCGCCCAGTTCAACCGCCTGCCGCAGTGCGCGGATCGCCAGCTCCGGTGCCATCGGCGGCACACCGCCACGTCGCATCCGCTGCTCGATCTCGCCGTCCACCGCCATGCCCGCCGCCCAGGCACCCCAGGCAATGGAGGTGGCGGGCAGACCGTCGGCACGCCGCTGCTCGGCCAGCGCGTCCAAGTAGGCGTTCGCGGCAGCGTAGTTGGCCTGGCCCGTGCTGCCGAGCGTGCCACTGATGGAGGAGAACAGCACGAACGCCGACAGGCCGAGGTCATGGGTGAGTTCGTGCAGGTTGAGGGCGGAAGCCGCCTTCGCCCGCCACACGTACTCGAAGCGCTCGGGGGTGAGTGCGTCCAGTACGCCGTCGTCCAGCACACCCGCGGTGTGCAGCACGGCGGTCAACGGATGCTCGGCCGGGATGCCGACCAGCAGCTCCGCGAGCGCCTCGCGGTCGGCGGCGTCGCAGGCCGCGATGGTCACCTGCGCGCCCGACGCGGTCAACTCGGCTTGGAGTTCGGCCGCGCCCGGAGCGTCCATGCCCCGGCGGCTGGTCAGCAGCACGTGCTCGGCACCGTTACGCACCAGCCAACGGGCGACCTCGGCACCCAACGCACCCGTGCCGCCGGTGACCAGCACCGTGCCGCTCGGCGTCCACGAGTTGCCTTCCGCGCTGTCCTGCGGGGCTCGTACGAGCCGGCGGCCGAAGGTCCCGGCCGGGCGCACCGCGACCTGGTCCTCGTCACCAAGGCCCGCCAACGCGGAGGTGAGACGGGCGGCCGCCCGTTCGTCCAGGACTTCCGGCACGTCGACCAGACCGCCCCAACGGCCCGGCAACTCCATCGCGGCAACCCTGCCGAGCCCCCATACGGCGGCCTGGTCAGCGCTGGCCAACCGGTCGGAGCGTCCCACGCACACCGCGCCCCGCGTCACGCACCACAGCGGTGCGTCGATGGCGGCATCGCCGAGTGCCTGCGTCAGCAACGCGGTCGCCACGACGGCCGTCCGCTCGTCCAGGGCGAGCAGTGACAGCACACCGTTTGCCGGTTCGGTTTCGGTGAGGCGCGTTGCCAGTTCGGAGCGGGTTATGTGGGCGGGGTCGACGGTGAGGTGCTGGACCTCAACTCCCTTTGCGGACAGGGCTCGGGTGATGGTGGTGACCAGTTCGTCATCGGCCTTGGTGGTCGGGACCACGAGCAGCCAGGTACCGGTCAGTGCCTGCGCAGGACGGTCGGTCACCGACTTCCACGTCACCCGGTAGCGCCAGCCGTCCACCGCCGACCGCTCACGCTGCTGCCGACGCCACGCCGACAACGCGGGCAGTACGGCTTCCAGCGCACTGTCTTCTCCGGCGGCCACGTCGAGGGTCGCGGCCAGAGACTCCAGGTCCTCGCGTTCCACGGCCTCCCAGAAGCGGGCGTCGACGGTGTCGGCGGCGGGCGCGGCGGCCTGGGCCGTGGGGCTCTCCAGCCAGTAGCGCTGACGCTGGAAGGCATACGTGGGCAGGTCCACCCGGC